>DASZQQ010000341.1:0-15441 GCA_035549595.1 Caulobacteraceae bacterium | reverse complement strand
GCCTTCTTCATCGACTGGATGATCTTGCCGGGCATCGAGCCGATGTAGGTCCGCCGGTGACCGCGGATCTCGGCCTCGTCACGCACGCCGCCGAGGCTGAGGCGCACGAACTCGCGGCCGGTGGCCTTGGCGATCGAGCGGCCGAGCGAGGTCTTGCCGACGCCGGGCGGGCCGACGAGGCACAGGATCGGCCCCTTCAGCGTGCCGGTGCGGGCCTGCACGGCCAGGTACTCGAGGATCCGTTCCTTGACCTTGTCCAGGCCGTAGTGGTCCTCCTCGAGGATCTCCTCGGCCTTGACCACGTCGATGGCCTTGCCCTTCGACTTGCCCCACGGGATCGACAGCAGCCAGTCGAGGTAGTTCCGCACCACCGTCGATTCGGCCGACATCGGGCTCATGTTGCGCAGCTTCTTCATCTCGGCCTCGGCCTTGGCCCGGGCTTCCTTGGAGAGCTTGGTCTTCTTGATCCGCTTCTCGAGCTCGATCAGCTCGTCGCGCGCGTCGTCCTGCTCGCCCAGCTCGCGCTGGATCGCCTTCATCTGTTCGTTCAGGTAGTACTCGCGCTGGGTCTTCTCCATCTGGCGCTTCACGCGCGAGCGGATCTTCTTCTCGACCTGCAGCACCGAGATCTCGCCCTCCATCAGGGCGAACACCTTCTCCAGGCGCTTCACGACGTTGAAGATCTCCAGCAGCTGCTGGCGGTCCTGGATCTTCACCGCCAGGTGCGCGGCGATGTTGTCGGCCAGCTTGCCCGGCTCGGTGATCTGCGGGATCGCCGCCAGGGCTTCCGGCGGGACCTTCTTGTTCAGTTTGACGTAGTTCTCGAACTGCTCGATCACCGCGCGGCTCAGGGCCTCGGCCTCATGCGCCTCGCCGCCTTCCTCGTCGATGGCGGCGATGTCGGCTTCGTAGAACTCCTCGCGCGGGGTGAACTTCAGCACCGCGGCGCGGCTCTTGCCCTCGACCAGCACCTTCACCGTGCCGTCCGGCAGCTTCAGCAGCTGCAGCACCGTCGCCAGCACGCCGACGTCGAAGATGTCCTCCGGCGCCGGATCGTCCTCGTCGCGGTCCTTCTGGGTGACGAGCAGGATCTGCTTGTCGGTCTTCATCACCTCTTCGAGGGCCTTCACCGACTTCTCTCGGCCCACGAACAGCGGCACCACCATGTGCGGGAAGACGACGATGTCCCGCAACGGCAGCACTGGCAGGGTCTTGATCTCGGACATGATGCTTACACTCCTGGCCGGCGGCCCGGTTCGTGGGCGCCTGGCGTTATCGGGGCCGCGGTTACGCCGACGATGCGTCGAGTCGGACGGCCCTGCCGCCCTTTGCGGGGCGGTTCGTTCGCGGATTATGTGGATGCTTTCGCGCCGCATTCAAGCAAGGCCGTAGCCGCGGCGGCAAGGGGTCGCGCGCCCACGGTCAAGGTCGATGGATATGGGCGCGGAAACGGCGCGATCCGGCACGACCTTGCCGATCGCCGGCCGATTGTGGAATTTCATTCCCCCCACAACTGTTGCGCCCCGGCGACGGCGCCGCAGCAATCGCGCGCCCCGGCTTCAGGACGACGCACCGCAAACGAAAACCGCCGCCGGAACCAGTCCGGCGGCGGCGATCGCGAGACGCATCGAAGCGCGGGGGCGTCAGGCCGAGGCTTGGCCGCCCTTCTTCTCGGCGTAGATCATCAGCGGCTGGCCGCGGCCCTCGACGACCTCGGCGTTGACCACGACCTCCTCGACCCCCTGCAGGGTCGGCAGTTCGAACATGGTCTCCAGGAGGATGCCTTCGAGGATCGAGCGCAGGCCGCGCGCGCCGGTCTTGCGGGCGATGGCCTTGCGCGCGACGGCCTTCAGGGCGTCGTCGGTGAAGGTCAGGCCCACGTTCTCCATGTCGAACAGGCGCTGGTACTGCTTGATCAGGGCGTTCTTCGGCTCGGTGAGGATCTTCACCAGGGCCTCTTCGTCCAGGTCGTCCAGGGTGGCGATCACCGGCAGGCGGCCGATGAACTCCGGGATCAGGCCGAAGCGCTGCAGGTCGTCGGGCTCCACCTGGCGCAGGATCTCGCCGGTGCGGCGCTCGTCCGGGTCGGCGACCTTGGCCGAGAAGCCGATCGAGGTGCCCTTGCCGCGGCCGGAGATGATCTTCTCCAGGCCCGCGAAGGCGCCGCCGCAGATGAACAGGATGTTGGTGGTGTCGACCTGCAGGAACTCCTGCTGCGGATGCTTGCGCCCGCCCTGCGGCGGCACGGAGGCGATGGTGCCTTCCATGATCTTCAGCAGCGCCTGCTGGACGCCCTCGCCCGACACGTCGCGGGTGATCGAGGGGTTGTCCGACTTGCGGCTGATCTTGTCGACCTCGTCGATGTAGACGATGCCGCGCTGCGCGCGCTCGACGTTGTAGTCGGCGGCCTGCAGCAGCTTCAGGATGATGTTCTCGACGTCCTCGCCGACGTAGCCCGCTTCGGTGAGCGTCGTGGCGTCGGCCATCGTGAACGGCACGTCGATGATTCGGGCCAGGGTCTGGGCCAGCAGCGTCTTGCCGACCCCGGTCGGCCCGACCAGCAGGATGTTCGACTTGGCCAGTTCGACGTCGTTGTTCTTCTGCGCGTGGTTCAGGCGCTTGTAGTGATTGTGCACCGCCACGCTCAGGACTTTCTTGGCGTGGTCCTGGCCGATGACGTAGTCGTCGAGCACCTCGCGGATCTCGCGCGGCGTCGGCACACCGTCCTTGGATTTCACGAAGGCGATCTTGTGCTCTTCGCGAATGATATCCATGCACAGTTCGACGCATTCATCGCAGATGAACACGGTCGGCCCGGCGATGAGCTTGCGCACCTCATGCTGGCTCTTTCCGCAGAAGGAGCAGTACAGAGTACTCTTGCTGTCGCCGCTGGCGGCTTTGGTCATCGTCGCTTCTCACTCTCCGGCGGCGTCGATCCGAACTCGAACGCCGCCACCACCCCGGCGTTCCAGGCCCAAGCTATGCAGGATAGGCGCCGCGGGTTGTCTAATTCTTGACATTCCCCGATCCGATTGCGGATCACAAGCCCGTCAGGGGGAATCGAGCGCATTCGACGCGGGGGTGTCGCTTTTCAGGCGCCCCCGAGATAGTGGGGCTGTCCTTAAATGGGAGACGCCGGAGCGACTCGCCAGCGGAACGGAGTGTTCCGCCCCATCGTAGCGTTCGACTTCGATGGAACCCTGACCTGGAAGGACAGCTTCATGGCCTTCCTGCGCTGGCGCGCGGGCTCGGCGCGCTATGCGCTGGGCATGGCCAGGCTGAGCCCGGCGGCCTTCTCCTACCTCAACGATCGCGACCGCGGGCGGCTGAAGGCGCGGGCGGTGCGCGAGTTCCTGCGCGGGCTCTCGCGCGAGACCCTGGAGGCCGACGCCCAGCGCTACGCCACCGAGCACGCCCGGCGCCTGTTGCGCCCCGACGCGACCCAGGTGTGGAAGCGCTGGCAGCACCAGGGCGCGCGCCTCGTCATCGTCACCGCCAGCCCCGAGAGCATCGTCGCCCCGTTCGCCCGCGGCCTGGGCGCCGACCTCCTGATCGGCACGCGCCTGGCCTTCGACGAGCGCGACCGGGTCACCGGGGCCTTCGAGGGCCAGAACTGCCGCGGGCCGGAGAAGGTGGCGCGGCTGCGCGAGGCGTTCGGCCCCGACGTGACGCTCGAGGCCGCCTATGGTGACACGGACGGGGACCGCGAGATGCTAGCCCTGGCCGAACAGCCGGGCTTCAAGGTGTTCGGCGGCCGGCCTTAGGGGATGCGGGGATGCCGAAGGTGCTGCGGTTCAGGGTCCAGAAGCTGATCCGCGACGGCCTGCCGGCGATCATGCGCGCCCAGGGCCTGGCCGTCTTCGATCGCGTCCTTGCGCCCGACGAGCACCGCGCCGCCCTCGCCGCCAAGCTGGTCGAGGAGGCGCGCGAACTGGCTGAGGCGGAGGGGCCGCAGCATGTCCTGGAGGAACTGGCGGACGTGGCCGAGGTCATGGCCGCCCTGATCGACGCGCATGGCCTGACGCCGCAAGCCGTCGAGGCGGCCCGCATCGCCAAGCGCGCCGAACGCGGCGGTTTCGAGGGCGCGACCTGGAACGCCGCCGTCGCCGCGGAGGAAGGCGCGCCCGCCCTCGCTTACTACCTCGCCCGGCCGGCGCAGTATCCGCCCGAGGAGGCCGAGGCGTGAGGCACGCCGGGCCGGCGGCGCTGGACGCCCTGGAGCCGCTGCTGGCGCAGATCCGGCTGGCGGCGGGCCTCAAGGAAAAGAGCCGCGGCGTCTTCTACCGCGGCTCCCGGGCCTTCCTGCATTTCCACGAGGATCCCGCCGGCCTCTTCGCCGACGTCCGCGCGGCCGACGGCAAGGGCTTCGACCGGATCAGGGTCGACGCGCCCGACGGCGTGTCCGCTCTGCTGGCGCGCGTGCGCCAGGGGACGTGACGGGGACATGATACCGCCAGGGATCGTGTCCCCGTCCTAGCGATGTGCCCGGAAAAGGGGACACGAAGCCTTCGGCATCATGTCCCCGTTTCTTACTTCGCGGCGGCTTCCTCGGCCCGCTCGCGGGTGTCGAAGATGTGGTCGACGAGGCCCCACTCCTTGGCCTCTTCCGAGCTCATGAAGTAGTCGCGGTCGAGGGTCCGCTCGACCTCCTCGTAGGTGCGGCCGCAGTGCTTGGCGTAGATCTCGTTCAGGCGCCGCTTGGTCTTCAGGATGTCCTCGGCGTGGCGCTCGATGTCCGAGGCCTTGCCCTGGAAGCCGCCGGACGGCTGGTGCACCATGATGCGCGCGTTCGGCAGGGCGATGCGCAGGCCGGGCTCGCCGGCCATCAGCAGGAACGAGCCCATCGACGCGGCCATGCCCATGCAGACGGTCGAGACCGGGCTGCGGATGTACTGCATGGTGTCGTAGATCGCCAGGCCGGAGGTCACGATGCCCCCCGGCGAGTTGATGTACATGTCGATCTGCTTCTTGGGGTTCTCGGACTCCAGGTACAGCAGCTGGGCGCAGATCAGCGCCGACATGCCGTCGTCGACCGGACCGTTCAGGAACACCACCCGCTCGCGCAGCAGGCGCGAGAAGATGTCGAACGCCCGCTCGCCGCGGCTGGATTGCTCCACGACCATGGGAACGAGGTTCATGGCGGTGGTGTAGGTGTCTCGCATCTAAAGGAACCCTTCTCGCGTCGGCGCGCCTTGAAGCGACGCGCGCGTGTCGCCTCCCGATATCGCGTGGCCGCCGCGCCGTTGCAAGGCGGCGAAGCGACCCGCGCGTTGAAGCTTCTTCCGGTCCCTGGATACGGGGACCGTCAGTCCTTCTTGGCCTTGGGCGCGGCCTTCGGCTTGGCGGCCTTGGCGGGCGCATCGGCCGCAGGCGCGTCGGCCGGCTTGGCTGCGGCCTTGGCCTTGGTCGCCTTGGCCTCGGCTTCCGCGGCGGGGGCCTCCTCGGCCGGAGCGGCGGCGGCCTTGGCGGCCTTGGCCGGCTTCTCGGCCTTCGCAGCCTTCTCGGCCTTGGGCTTGGCCGCCTTGGCCGGCTTGGCCTCGCCGCCGTAGCCTTCCGGCAGGTCCTCTTCCGCCAGCAGCTCTTCCTTGGTCACCTTCTGGTCGGTGACGGCGGCCTTGCCGATGATCAGGTCGACGACCTTCTCCTCGTACAGCGGCGCGCGGATCTGGGCCTGGGCGTTGGGGTTCTGGCGCAGCATGTCGAACACCTGCTGGGCCTGCGCGCCGTAGCGGATCGCCTCCTGGCGCATGGCGTCCGACAGCTCGGCGTCGGTGACGGTGACGTTGTTGCGCCGGCCGATCTCGGCCAGCACCAGGCCCAGGCGCACGCGGCGCTCGGCGATCTTGCGGTACTCGCCCTTCAGCTCGTCGTCGCTCTTGCCCTCGTCCTCGGGCGACAGGTTGCCCTGCTCCTTGTCGGCCTGGACCTGGGCCCAGATGCCGTCGAACTCGGCCTCGACCATGCGCGGCGGCAGCGGGAAGTCGTGCGCGGCGTCCAGCTTGTCCAGGAGGGCGCGCTTGAGCTTGAAGCGGCTGGTCTCGCCGTACTGGCGCTCGATGTTGACGCGCAGGGCGTTGGTCAGGGCTTCCAGGTCGCCCATGCCCAGGCGCTTGGCCAGGTCGTCGTCGGCCTTGGCCTCCTTCGGCGCGCGGACTTCCTTGACCTCGACCTCGAACTCGGCGGCCTGGCCCTTCAGGCGGTCGACCGAATAGTCCTCGGGGAAGGTGACCTTGACCACCTTGGTGTCGCCGGGCGCGGCGCCGACCAGCTGGTCCTCGAAGCCCGGGATGAACTGGCCCGACCCCAGCACCAGGGTGGCGTCCGTGGCCGTGCCGCCCTCGAAGGCCTCGCCGTCGATGCGGCCGACGAAGTCGATCAGCAGCTGGTCGCCGTCCTTGGCCTTCGCGGACTTGCCCTCGCGCGGCTCGTAGGTGCGGTTCGACTTGACGATCTCGGCCAGGGCCTCGTCGATCTCGGCGTCGGTCGGCTCGTACACCGGACGGGTCAGCGTCAGGGAGGCCACGTCCATCGGCTCGAAGTCCGGCATCACCTCGACGTTGAGGTCGTAGGACAGGTCCTCCTTGCCGGCCAGGACCTGGTCCATGTCGCTCTGCGGCTGCAGGTCGGGCTGGGCGGCGATGCGCAGCTGGCGCTCGTCGACCACCTTCTGCGAGGTCTCGCTGATCGCCTGCTCGACGACCTCGCCCATCAGCGCCTTGCCGTAGATGCGCTTGACGTGGGCCGGCGGCACCTTGCCCGGGCGGAAGCCCTTCAGGTTCAGGCGCGGCAGGATCTCGGCGATGCGCGCCTCGAGACGCGCGCCGAGCTCGGAGGCCGGCACCACGACGCCATAGACGCGGCTGAGACCGCCGACAGACTTTTCAACGACTTGCATGGACTTCCCAGATCTTCTCGCGGCCAGGGAGGGACGAGGCCCTCCTACCAGAACGCCGCCGCCGGGATCAGCTTCCCGACCGGCGGCGTGAAACGAACGGGCCATATGCCACGCCGGCCCTGCCCCCTCAAGGGCGCAGACTCAGCGCCCGGAGGCGGCCCCGCCCCCGGCGGGCGGGCCCCTGGTGCGGATGAGAGGACTCGAACCTCCACGCCTTGCGGCGCTGGAACCTAAATCCAGTGCGTCTGCCAGTTCCGCCACATCCGCGTGGGGCCGCCTGACTTCGCGGCACGAAGCCCCGCCGTCAACCCCGATCGGGCCGCGCTTCTCAGGTCACCACCTCGGTCACGTAGGGCCCCAGGGCCTCGAGCAGCGGGCCGAGGTGCTTTTCGAAGCGGCGCCAGCGGCCGACGACCTCGTTCTGCATCGCCGCCTGGCCGGCGCCGGTGACCGTGCCGCGCTGGCTGTCGAACCAGCGCAGGCAGCTGTCGCTCCACGTCAGGTCGGCGGCCTGGAGCAGGTCGCGGATGCTGGCCTCCGGCCGCTCGACGAGGCCCTCGTACTTGAGGTGCAGCATCTTGCCGGGGAGGTTCTTCACCCAGTGGTCGACCAGGGTGCGGTAGCGCACGTACTGGCGGCCGATGTCGCCCAGGTCGTTGGCCAGGGGCGCGTTCTTGCCGAACTGCATGACCCAGATCGCCAGGCACGTGTCGATCGGGTCGCGCGTGACGTGGACCACGGTGCTGTTGGGGAACATCGCCCGGGCGACGCCCAGGTACCAGATATTGCCCAGGTGGCGGTTGGTGAACCGGCCGACGCCGCGCCAGCCGGCCTTGCGCGCGCCGGCCAGGAACTCGCCGCCGAGGGTCTTGAAGTGCCCGGGCGGGAACGGCGCGCGCCGGTTCATCGGGAACTTGCCCCGCGCCACGGTCTCGAGCAACGGAGTCTCGCCGAGGCTCGTGACCTGCTCATGCGCCGCCAGGGTCCCCTCGACCAGCGAAAGGCCCGAGCGCGGCATGCCGACCATGAAGATCGGCGCGCGGGTGCGCTCGCCCCCGCCCATCAGCTGGCCCAGCACCTGGCCCGGCAGCAGCGCAAGGGCCGCCTCCAGGGCCTCGACCTCCTGCGCCTCGTACGCCGCCGCGGCCTCGGGCTGGCGCTGCAGCCGGTTCGCCTCGGCGTAGGCGGCGAACGCCTCGTCGTAGCGTCCCGCCGCCTCCAGCTGGCCGCCGCGGCGAAAATACTCTTCGAATTCCATGCTCTGAACCTGTTGGACGGGCGCCGGCCGCTAGCGGAAGGCTAGCAGCGCTTCACCCAGTGATGGTTGACGAGAACCGTGCGGCAGCCGCCGCCACCGCCCGCCGCGTGATGGCGGCCGTGATGCGTCGTCTCGCCGTGGTGCGAGCGGCCGTGACGGCGGCCGTGCTCGGCCTTCGGCGGCGCCGCGTGGTGACGGCGGCCGTGGTGGCGATCGTGATGCGCCTGCGCCACCGGCGCGTGGTGGTGGCGGTGGTGCGTGCGCGCCTCGGCGGACGGCGCCGCGATGGCGAGGGCCGCCAGGGCCATGACCGCCGCGGCCGCGGCGCGAAGTCGGGTCTTCATGCTCAAGTCCTCTCCCTGGCCGACCGGCGTAGCGTACGCGGAGCAATGCGCGGCCCGCGGGCGGCCGTCAAACGGCTCTCTCCCAGAGACCCTTCAATACCTTGGGGGCCAGCGCGGGCAAGTCCTCGCTGATCAGGCCGGGGCCGACCAGGGCGCCGCACTCTGCATGGATCCAGGCGGCCGCGCAGGCGGCCTCGAAGCTGTCCATGCCCTGGGCGGTCAGGCCGCCGATGAAGCCGGCCAGGACGTCGCCCGAACCGGCGGTCGCCAGCCAGGGCACGCCGTTGAGGTTCACCGCAGCTCGGCCGTCCGGCGCGGCCACGACCGTGTCCGGCCCCTTCAGGAGCACCACCGCGCCGGCCCGCCTGGCCGCGGCGCGGGCCGCCGAGACCCGCTCCGGCGAGCCCTTCAGCAGGCCCGGGAAGACGCGGTCGAACTCGCCCACGTGCGGCGTCAGCACGTCGTCGCGGTCGAGGGCCGAGAACAGCTCCTCGGGATCGTCGCGGAACACGGTCAGGGCGTCGGCGTCCAGCACCAGGGCCGCGCCGGTGCGGGCCAGAGCCAGCACATTGGCCAGGGTCGACTCGGTGACGCCCGCGGCCGGTCCGATCACCGCCGATTCGACGTTGGAGGCGATGTCCTCGAGTTCCAGGTCGGTCTCGAACGGCCGCAGCATCACCGCCTCGAGGTGGGCGGCGTTGACCATCAGCGCTTCGGGCGGCGACAGCACCGTCACCAGCCCCGCGCCGGCGCGCAGCCCCGCCCGGGCCGCCAGCCGCGCCGCGCCGGTGCTCCAGGCCTCGCCGCTGACGACGATCATGCGCCCGCGCTGGGTCTTGTGCGCGGCGACCTGCGGCCAGGGGAAGCGCGCGAGCCAGAGGTCGGGGTCGTTCTCCCAAAGGCTGGTGGGGGTTTCGCCAAGGCCGATGTCGGCGACGACGACCTCGCCGCAATAGCCGCGGCCCGGCTGCAGCACGTGCCCGAGCTTGCGGCGGTGGAAAGTGACGGTGAGGCCGGCGAAGAAGCATTCGTCGCCGATCCTGGCGCCGGTGTCCCCGGAAAGGCCGCTCGGGGTGTCGATGGCGACCACCTTGGCGCGCCAGCGTTCCGAGGCCCTGGCTAGCCGCTGGGCCTGGCCGGCCAGCGGACGGTCGAGGCCGGCTCCGAACAGGGCGTCGACCACCAGGCCCGCGTCGGGATCGGCGGCCGACAGCTGGCCGACCGGGCCGGTCCACTTCGCCGCCGCGGCGATGGCGTCGGCCGACTTCGGCGGTCCCAGCGCCTCCACGCCCACGTCCCAGCCGCGCTCCGCCAGCAGGCGGGCGACCACGTAGCCGTCGCCGCCGTTGGTGCCGGGGCCGCACACCACCAGGGTCCGGCACGGCGCGAAGCGGGCGAGGATCGCCTCGGCCACGGCCGCGCCGGCGCGCTCCATCAGGACGGGCCCGGGCGTGCCGGCGGCGATCGCCGCCCGGTCGGCGGCGGTCATCTCGGCGACGGTGAGGATCTCGGCCAAGGCGCCCCTGCCCTCAAAGCACGCCGGTGGTCGCTTCGCGGCCGCGCTCGACCAGCGCCAGGCCCTCGTCGCCGAGCTTCAGGGTGGTGATCGAGGTGTGGTCGGGGCGAAAGCCGATCACCCGCTCGTCGCCGGTCAGGACCGAGAGCACCGCATTGATGGCGACGAAGTGGCTGAACACCGCCGTCGCGGGCTGGCGCGCCACGGCGTCGGCCACCGCGCGGCGCCATTCGTCGTAGTCGAGGTCGCCCTCGATCTCGCGCCAGGCGCCGGCCATCGACTTGCGCAGCCACTCGGGCCGGGTCTCGACGCTCAACGCCTGCGGCGTCGGGATCTCGCCGACCTCGGGCACGATCTCCACCGGCACGCCCAGGGCGTCGGCGAACGGCTGGGCCGTCTCGCGGCAGCGGCGCAGCGGCGAGGACACCACCCGCGTCGGCCGGGCCTCCGGCGGCAGGGCCAGCAGCGCCTCGGCCGCGGCCTCGGCCTGGGCCTTGCCGGTCTCGTCGAGGCCCGGATCGGGGTCGTCGCCCCAGCCGGCGGCGGGCTTGCCGTGGCGGATCAGATAGATGTGGCTCATGCGTCAGTCCGGAAGGAAAAGGTTGCGCCGTCCGTCCTCGTGCCGGCGGACGATCCCGACCGTCCCCACCTGCTCCGAAGACTCGAAGGCGCGCAAGCTAGCCTCGTCGTTTGGCGTATTGGCGACAAACCGGCGACCGGCCGCATCGCGCCCGACGACGATGCCCATTCGGTAGCCATCGCGGGTGTGGACCACCGTGTAGGTCTCGACCGTGGCCCGCCCCTGCGGCGTCTCGACGATCTCGGGATGCGCCAGGGCGTTGATCCGCCGCTGGAGCACCGCGGGGTCCTGGCGCTCCCAGCGCCCCTCGAACGGCTTCGTCGAATAGACCCCGACCGACTGTTTGGTCAGGTACCAGCCGTTGGCCGTGCACATGCCGAAGGCGCCGGGCTTGTCGCGCAGCCGCTGCATCATCGTCGCGACCCCGTGCATGGCGTAGTTGTTCCCGGGCCCGCCGAAGTAAGGCAAGCCCCCGGTGACGGTGAAGCCGCGCGGGTCGTCCAGGGCCAGGCCCAGCGACTCCGCCCCGATCGCCACCGCCGAGGGGAAGCAGGAATAGAGGTCGAAGGCGGCGATGTCGGCGACGCCGATCCCGGCCATCTCCATCGCCCGCTCGCCCGTCAGCCGCATCGCCGGGCTGGAGTGGAAGTCCTGGCGCTCCAGCGGGAACCACAGGTCGTGGGCGTCGGCGCAGCCGTGCAGGAACACCCAGCGGTCGGGCGCCACGCCCAGTTCGCGGGCCTTGCGCACGCTGGTGATGATCACCCCGGCGGCCTGGTCCACCTGCATGATCGCGTTCAGGTACTTGGGGTACGGATAGCTGACCATGCGGTTGTCGGGCGTCACCGTGACCAGCTCCTCGGCAGTCCGCTCGACCGGGAACCAGGCATAGGGGTTGGCCGCCGCGACGCGGGTGAAGGGCGCCATCAGCTCGCCCATCCGGCGCATGTGGTCCTCGAGGCTGCGATGGTCGCGGGCCCGAAGCGCGTTCTCGAACATGGGATAGGTGTTGACCGGCAGGCCCATGCCGTGGGCGGTCTCGTAGGGGCTGGTCCCGGGCCTGGGGTCGCCGATGCGCGGCGCCGGCTCGGCCCCGTCGTCGCCGTAGCCCTCGAAGCTGGCGTTCGCGCGCAGCTTCTTCATCAGTGAGCCCAGGTACTCGACCCCGATGGCCAGGGCGAAGTCGGCCTCGCCGGCGGCGATGCGCTCGGCGATGGTGTTGATCAGGTACTGCGAGGCGTTGCCGCCCATCTCGGTGACGGCGCCCCAGCGCGGCGCGGCGCCCAGCCGTGCGGCCAGCGCCTCGGGCGCGTTGGCCAGGCGCGGCACGGGCAGTTCCGAGAGCGCGCCCTCCGCGTCGATGGCCGAGCCGACCACGCCGATGGCGTCCAGACCGGCAAGGCTCGCCAGGCCGGCGTCCCTGGCCGCCGAAGTCGCCACAATTTCGAGCATTTGCAGGGGCGTGGGCGCCTCGAGCGCGGCGCCGCGGAACGTGAACTGTCCCGCGCCGATGAGCACCGGCGTGTTGTCGAGCATGGCGTGGCGATCCTCAGCGGTCGGAAGTGGCGACCTTTACGGGTGTGGCCGGCGTTCTCAAGGCCCTCGGGACGCGTTTCGCGGAATGCCGAAGATTCAGGCGCCAGGCGCCCAAAACCTAGGCGCCGCTCGCAAGGCCCCCGGAATGGGCCCTCGCTGCCCCTGACGGGGCTTGCGCGCTCCGGGCGAGACGGCGATGGGTCGCGCCATCGAAGCGGGCGGGCGTTCGGCGCATCCCCGCGCAGCGGTCTGGTCGGCGTATGAAGAAGATCGAAGCGGTCATCAAACCGTTCAAGCTGGACGAGGTGAAGGAGGCCCTGCAGGAGCTGGGCGTCCAGGGGATGACCGTGCTGGAGGCCAAGGGATACGGCCGCCAGAAAGGGCACACCGAACTCTACCGCGGCGCCGAGTACGTCGTGGACTTCCTGCCCAAGATCAAGATCGAGGTCGTGCTCGCCGACGACCAGCTGGTCCCGGCCCTGGAGGCTATCCAGGCCGCCGCCCGCACCGGGCGCATCGGCGACGGCAAGATCTTCGTCTCCGACATCCTCGACGTCGTGCGCATCCGCACCGGCGAGACCGGGGCGACGGCCATATGAGGCGCCGCACTTCCAACCGGGGCCTTCGCGCCCTCACCACCTTCGCGCCGGTGGCGCGACGCATCGACTTCTAGAAGGGGATCACTGAGACCATGCCTACGCCCAAGGACATCCTGGCCGAGATCAAGGAAAAGGAAGTCAAGTACGTCGACATCCGCTTCACCGACATGCGCGGCAAGCTGCAGCACGTCAGCTTCGACCTGGCGCTGGTCGACGACGAGTTCCTGTCGGACGGCACCATGTTCGACGGCTCGTCGATCGCCGGCTGGAAGGCGATCAACGAGAGCGACATGAAGCTGCGGCCGGACCTGAACACGGCCTACGTCGATCCCTTCTACCAGCAGACGACGCTGTGCCTGACCTGCGACGTCCTGAACCCCGACACCAACGAGCCCTACAACCGCGACCCGCGCTCGATCGCCAAGAAGGCCCTGGCCTACACGGCCTCGTCGGGCGTCGGCGACACCGTGTTCTTCGGCCCCGAGGCCGAGTTCTTCGTGTTCGACGACGTGCGCTGGAACACCGCGCCGCACAACACCGGCTATTCGTACGACTCCGTCGAGCTGCCGGCGAACACCGGCAAGGAATATCCGGAAGGCAACATGGGCCACCGGCCCGGCCCGAAGGGCGGCTACTTCCCGGTCAACCCGATCGATTCCGGACAGGACCTGCGCGCCGAGATGCTGGCCGTGATGGCCGAGATCGGCATCGAGGTCGAGAAGCACCACCACGAGGTGGCCCCGGCCCAGCACGAGCTCGGCATGAAGTTCGCCGACCTGATCACCATGGCCGACCGCCTGCAGCTCTATAAGTACGTCGTGCACAACGTCGCGGCGGCCTACGGCAAGACGGCGACCTTCATGGCCAAGCCGATGTTCGCCGACAACGGCTCGGGCATGCACGTGCACCAGTCGATCTGGAACAAGGGCAAGCCGCTGTTCGCCGGCGACAAGTACGCGGGCCTGAGCCAGCTGTGCCTGTGGTACATCGGCGGCATCATCAAGCACGCCAAGGCGATCAACGCCTTCACCAACTCGACCACCAACTCCTACAAGCGCCTGGTGCCCGGCTACGAAGCCCCGGTGAAGCTGGCCTACTCGGCCCGCAACCGCTCGGCCTCGATCCGCATCCCGCACACCGACAGCCCGAAGGGCAAGCGCATCGAAGTCCGCTTCCCGGACCCGATGGGCAACCCCTACCTCGGCTTCACGGCCATGCTGATGGCCGGCCTCGATGGCATCGAGAACCAGATCGATCCGGGCGGCCCCGCCGACAAGAACCTCTACGACCTGCCCCCGCGCGAGCAGAAGAAGGTCCCCGAGGTCTGCGGCAGCCTGAAGGAAGCCCTGGACGCCCTCGACAAGGACCGCGCCTTCCTGAAGAAGGGCGGCGTCATGGATGACGACTTCATCGACAGCTACATCGAGCTGAAGATGGAAGAGGTGATGCGCCTGCAGCTGCACCCGCACCCGGTCGAATTCGACATGTACTACAAGTGCTAGCCGCCGCTTCCTGAAGCGGACGACTGCAACAGCGACGGGGCCGGGGAGCGAGAGCTTCCCGGCCCTTTCGTCTGGGCGGGGGCCCCGCCCACCGAAGTCGGCCAACTCAGGTTTGATCCGCGTCAACGCCGGCCGTGACGGCGCATGTCATCGGACGCCAAGGCCGGATGCTTGCGGGGCCTGGGGGATATGAGGCGGGCTGAACCTTTCGACGTCTTCGCGGGCGTGAACCTGGCGCTCTGCGCGGTGCTGGGGGCGGCGTTCGTCGCCCACAGGGGCCTTGTGGCCGATCGGGTCAACGTCGCGGAGTTCCTGGTCTACGGCGCGGCCATCGCCCTGGTGGCGGCGCTGGGCTGGCGCTCGGCCCGGCGCGCGCATCCAACCTGGCTGGTGCTGGCGGTGATGCAGGGCGGGATACTGGCGCATCTCGCCGGCGGCCTCGTCTGGATCCACGGCGTGCGGCTGTACGACGTCGATTTCGGGCCAGTCGGCTACGACAAGATCGTGCATGCGGCCAACGCCGCGGCCGGCGCGATGCTGGCGGACTCCCTGATCCGGGGCGAGCCGCGGCCGGTTCCCAAGTGGGTGGTCGTGACCCTGGTGGTGATGGGCGCGGGCTCGCTGGTCGAGATGGTCGAGTACCTGGCCCAGAGGGTGATCCCGAACACCGGCGTCGGCGGCTACGACAACAATTCCCAGGACCTGTTCGCCAACACCGCGGGGGCGCTGCTGTTCGCCATGCTGCATGGCGCAAGGCGTGCGCTCGCCGCACACAGGGCGGCGCCATGAGCGGTGTCGCGGCGGCCCGCCGCCTGCATCCGCTCTGGGGCCTGGCCGAGGTGGCCCTCCTGGGCGGCCTCTTCATCGTCACCCTGTGGATCGTGGGCCCCAACGTCGCCGGCAGCGGGGCGGCCAAGACGGTCTATTGGGCCGCGGTGGCGCTCTGGGCGGCGATGATCGGCTGGATCTCGCCGTTCGTCGCCCACCGGGACCCGCCGTCCCTGCGTGGCTGGGGTCTGGGACGGCCGATCGACGATCCGGGCCGCGTGCGCAACGCCTGGCCCAGCTACCTGGCGGTGACAGCGACCGCCGCGGCGGCCCTGCTGGCGGCGTGCTGGATCCGCGACCGCCAGTTCGTCGCACACACCGACTGGCGCTCGGCCGCCCTGAAGCTTGCGATCTACCTGGTCTACGGCCCGATCCAGGCGATC
>DASZQQ010000340.1:0-18865 GCA_035549595.1 Caulobacteraceae bacterium | reverse complement strand
CCCGCTTCCCAGTACGCCCTGCGCTAGGACCTTTACGCCATGCGTCTTCCCGTTTCGCTCATCGCCCTCACCCTGATCCCCGCGCTCGCCTCGGCAGGGGTCGTCGACGGTGTCGGCAATGCCGCCCGGACGGTCGGCCACGGCGCTCGCGACGTCGGCCGCGGCGCGGTCGGCGTCGTGCGGGGGCCCGACACCCGGCTGGCGCCGCCCAGCCCCGCCGCCCAGGCCGCCGAACAGAACCCGCAGCTGGCGACCATGACCACGGCGCGCGAGCCGCAGATGCAGCCGGCCTCCGCCAACTCCCTGTGGCGCGCCGGGGCCCGGACCTTCTTCATCGACCAGCGCGCCAGCCGCGTCGGCGACATCCTGACCGTGCTGATCGAGATCGACGACTCGGCCAAGACCCAGAACACCACCAACACCTCGCGCACCACGGCCAACAAGGCCGGCGTGCCGCACTTCTTCGGCCTGGAGTCGACGATCGCCAAGATCATGCCCAAGGCGTTCGACCCGACCGACGTGATCGAGACCAACAACGCCACGTCCAACGCCGGCGCCGGCTCGGTGTCGCGGGCCGAGAAGATCAACCTGACCATCGCCGCGGTCGTCACCCAGGTGCTGCCCAACGGCAACCTGGTGATCCAGGGCGAGCAGGAGGTGCGGACCAACAACGACACCCGCCAGCTGACGGTCAGCGGCATCGTGCGGCCCGAGGACGTCTCGTCGGCCAACACCATCCGCCACACCCAGATCGCCGAAGCGCGCATCTCCTACGGCGGCCGCGGCGACGTCTCGCAGGTCCAGCGCACCCCCTGGGGCTCCAGCATCCTGCAGCGCATCACGCCGTTCTGAGGCCGAGCTTCTCCGACCCCGGGGACATGATCCCTGCCGCAGGCAGGGTTCGTGTCCCCTTCCCTCGCAGTGACGAGACAAATGGAGGGGACACGTTCCTGGCGGAACATGTCCCCGGTGCGGGCGATCGCCTCCCCATCGCCGCTTGCTGTTGCTAAGCTTCGGCCATGCGCCCTGCCCTGCCCCTCATCGCCGCCCTGATCCTCGCCGCCGGACCGGCGGCGGCCGGCCCCTGGCGGCTGCACGTCGACGGGGACGGGGCGAACCTGACCAACGGCGATTCCAGCGGCGAGGACGCCGCGACTTCACTGCAGTGCCAGGGGGGCGAGGGCAAGGTGACGGTCTATCTGTTCCTCGACCACCGGGTCGCCGACCACCTGAAGGGGAGCGACTGGGTCGACAAGGCGGGCCACCCCGCGCCGTGGAAGACGCCTGTGCTCGTGGTCTCCGGCGCCGTCGCGGGCGACTTCGCCGGCGAGGTCAACGCCGACGAGATGAACGGCGGCTCCAGCGTCGAGGTGGTGATACCGGCCGCGTCGCCCGTCATGGCGGCGTTCGCGAAGACCGGGGCGATCCGGTTCAGCGCCTACGGCGAGGCGGTCAAGGACGCGCCGATCCCGGCGGCCAAGGCGGCCGGCCTGATGCGGGTCTGCCGCAAGGGCGGCGGGCCGAGGTAGCCCGCGCCTCAGCTCGGCTTCCCAGGCTTACGCCCGCAGCGGCTTGACGTTGCGGTCGACGCCGAGGGCGGCCAGGGCGCCGCGCACGATGCCTTCGGCGTCGAGGCCGGCCTGGGCGTACATGGCGTCCGGCTTGTCCTGGTCCTGGAAGAGGTCCGGCAGGGTCAGGGTGCGGATCTTCAGGCCGCGGTCCAGGGCGCCGTGCTCGGCGAGCGCCTGCAGCACGAAGGCGCCGAAACCGCCCATGGCCCCCTCCTCGACCGTGATCAGGGCCTCGTGCTCGCGGGCCAGGCGCAGGATCAGGTCGATGTCGAGCGGCTTGGCGAAGCGCGCGTCGGCGACCGTGGTCGAAAGGCCGCGTGCGGCCAGCATCTCGGCCGCTTTCAGGCTCTCGCCCAGGCGCGTGCCGAACGACAGGATGGCGACCTTGGTCCCCTCGCGCACGATGCGGCCCTTGCCGATCTCCAGCGGCTCGGCGAAATCCGGGATGACCACGCCGACGCCCTCGCCGCGCGGATAGCGGAAGGCGCTCGGACGGTCGTCGATGGCGACCGCGGTCGAGACCATGTGCGCGAGCTCGGCCTCGTCCGACGGGCCCATGATCACGAAGTGCGGCAGCTGGCCGAGGTAGCCGATGTCGAAGCTGCCGGCGTGGGTCGGGCCGTCGGCGCCGACGAGGCCGGCGCGGTCCATGGCGAAGCGCACGGGCAGCTTCTGGATCGCCACGTCGTGCACGACCTGGTCGTAGCCGCGCTGCAGGAAGGTCGAATAGATGGCCGCGAACGGCTTCATGCCGTCGGCCGCGAGGCCCGCGGCGAAGGTCACCGCGTGCTGCTCGGCCATGCCGACGTCGAAGGTGCGGTGCGGGAAGCGGGCGCCGAACATGTCGACGCTGGTGCCGGAGGGCATGGCCGCCGTGATGGCGATGATCTTGTCGTCGCGCTCGGCGTGCTTGATCAGCTCGGCGCCGAACACCTTCTGGTAGGTCGGGGCGTTGGCCGTCGCCTTGGCCTGCTGGCCGGTGACGACGTCGAACTTGACCACCGCGTGCAGCTTGTCGGCGGCGCTCTCGGCCGGGGCGTAGCCCTTGCCCTTCTGGGTCACGACGTGGACCAGCACCGGCTTGTCGTCCATCTCGCGGACGTTCTTCAGCACCGGGACGAGATGCTCGAGGTTGTGCCCGTCGATCGGGCCCACGTAGTAGAAGCCCAGCTCCTCGAACAGGGTGCCGCCGGTGGCCATGCCGCGGGCGTATTCCTCGGCCTTGCGGGCCATGTCCTTGAACGGGCGCGGCAGGTGGTCGGCGACCTTCTTGCCGAACTTGCGCATCGACTGGTAGGCGCCGCCGCTGACGAGGCCGGCCAGGTAGGCGCTCATGCCGCCCACCGGCGGGGCGATCGACATGTCGTTGTCGTTCAGGATGACGATCAGCTGGCCGGTGGTCTCGGCCGCCGCGTTCATCGCCTCGTAGGCCATGCCGGCCGTCAGGGCGCCGTCGCCGATCACGGCGATGACCTTGTTGTCGTCGCCGCGCTGGTCGCGCGCGGCGCAGAAGCCCAGCGCCGCCGAGATCGACGTGCCGCCGTGCGCGGCGCCGAACGGGTCGTATTCACTCTCGGCCCGCTTGGTGAAGCCCGACAGGCCCCCGCCCTGGCGCAGGGTGCGGATGCGGTCGCGCCGGCCGGTGAGGATCTTGTGCGGATAGACCTGGTGGCCGACGTCCCAGACGATGATGTCGCGCGGGGTCTCGAACACGTGGTGCAGGGCCACGGTCAGCTCGACCACGCCCAGGCCCGACCCCAGGTGACCGCCGGTGGTGGAGACGGCGTCGATCGTCTCGGCGCGCAATTCGTCCGCAAGCTGGCGAAGTTCCGTAGCGGAAAAGCCGCGGGTGTCCGCAGGCGTCTTGACCGTGTCAAGCAAGGGAGTGGCAGGAGCCATTTTTGGGACTTTCCGACCGTTTTGCACAACCCCGCCCCCGCAGGGTGACTCTTAAGTCCTTCGATCTAACACAAAATCGACGGCGGACCTCAAGATTTGGCCGCGCTCGCCGAAGACGTCCAGGTGGGCCTGGGTCTGCTCAGCGAGGAGGCCGAGCCGCTCGCGGGCCGCCTCGACTCCGAGCAGAGTCACATAGTTGGCCTTGCCCTTGGCCGCATCCTTCTGGGCCGCTTTCCCAAGCTCTTCCTCGGTTCCCTCGGCGTCGAGCAGGTCGTCGACGATCTGGAACGCCAGGCCGATGTCGTGGGCGTAGGCCATCAGGGCGGAGCGCTCCTGCTCCTTGGTCTTGGCCATGGCGAGGGGCAGTTCGAAGGCGCAGGCGATCAGCGCGCCGGTCTTCATGCGTTGCATCCGCGCCACGGCGCCGAGGTCGTCGCGCACGCCCAGGAGGTCGATCATCTGGCCGCCGACCATGCCCCGGGCCCCCGAGGCCACCGCCAGGCGGCGGCAGAGCTCGGCCCGGATCGCGCCGTCCTCGTGCGTGTCGACGTCGGCCATGATCTCGAACGCGACCGTCAGCAGGCCGTCGCCGGCGAGGACCGCGGTGGCCTCGTCATAGGCCTTGTGCACGGTCGGACGGCCCCGGCGCATGTCGTCGTCGTCCATGCACGGCAGGTCGTCGTGCACCAGGCTGTAGGCGTGCACGCACTCCAGGGCGCAGGCGGCGCGCAGCACCGGCCGGTCCGGCAGGCCGAACATGCGTCCGGCCTCGATGGCGAAGAACGGCCGCAGCCGCTTGCCGGGGCCGAGGGCGGCGTAGCGCATCGCCTCGGTCACCCGCGATTCGGGGCCCTCCGCCCGCGGCAGAAGCTCGTCCAGGGCGACGGTGACGACATCCGCCGTTTCGGCGATGCGTTTGGCAAGGTCGGAAGACATGAACTCTCTGAAGATGCGCTCTGACTAGTTGAATTCGGCCGGCTCGACGCCCACCGGTCCCTGGGCCCCGATCACGATCTTCTCGACCCGGAGCTGAGCCTCCTTGAGCTTGGCCTCGCAGTGCGCCTTCAGCGCCGCGCCACGCTCGTAGACCTGGATCGACCGCTCCAGCTCGGCCTTGCCGCTCTCGAGCTCCGCGACGATCCGCTCCAGCTCGGCGAGCGCCTGCTCGAAGGTCAGGGCGGAGATGTCGGCAGGCTCGGTCATCAAGGCTCCAGTCGCTATGGGAACTACCCTAGTGGAGCGGACCGGCAAGTGGAAACCGGTTTTGCCGACCCGACCGGGCGCCGGTCAGCGGCCGCCGTACTCGAAGCGCCGCGCCGACCAGTACCGGAAGCCCTGGTCGAGGGTGCACCGCCACCCCGCCCGCTTCAGCGATTCGCCGACCATGGCGTTGAAGAAGCCATGCGCCACCACCAGCACGTCCTGCCCGCCGGCGGCCAGGTCGACGAGCTGGCGGGCCGCCTCCTCGGCGCGCAACTGCGCCTCGGCCCGGCTCTCCTGCCCGTCCGTGTGATTGAAGAACCACCACCAGACCCGGCTGACGAAGCCCCACAGGCGCGGCGAAAGTTTGACCCACCCCGGCCAGGCCGGCGGCGGCAGCGGCGCCTCGATGAACAGCGGGTCCTCGGCGAACGCCCGCCCGCCGCTCAGGGCCTGGGCGGTCTGGATCGAGCGCACGCGGGTCGAGGCGATCATGAAGCCGGCCTGCCCGGCCATGCGCGCCAGCCCCTTGGGGATCTCCTGCTCCATCTTCAGGCCGCTCTCCTCGTAGCGGCCCCACCAGTCGCGGTAGGCCTGGGACGAGAGGCGGATCTTGCGCGACAGCGCCGGCTCGCCGTGGCGGACGAGGATGACGGCGCCCGGCTTCTCGGGCGCGTCGGGCGGGATGTCGGACGTGGCGCCGGCGCGGTTCAACATCGCCCCCGCCTGGCCGGCATGCCTGGTCACTCCCCCTGCAACGCTCTCACGTGGGCCAGTGACGAGCGGCCCAGAGCTTCGAGGTCGTATCCGCCCTCGAGGGACGAGACAACCCGGCCCGAGGCGTGCTTCCTCGCGACGGTGAGGATGGCGCGCGTCGCCCAGGCGTAGTCCTCGGCCTCCAGCTGCTGTTCGGCCAGCGGATCGCGGGCGTGGGCGTCGAAGCCGGCGGAGATCAGGATCATCTCCGGCGCGAAGGCGTCGAGCCGCTCCATCAGACCCTCGAAGGTCTTGCGCCACAGTTCGCGCGGGGCCAGCGGCGGCACGGTGGCGTTGGCGATGTTGCCGACCCCGGTCTCGCTCGGCTGGCCCGAGCCCGGCCACAGCGGCGACTGGTGGATCGAGGCCAGGAAGAGGCTGGGGTCGTGCTCGAACACGGCCTGGGTGCCGTTGCCGTGGTGGACGTCGAAATCGACCACCGCGACCCGCGCCAGGCCCGCGTGCCGGGCTGCCCGCGCGCCGATGGCGACGTTCGAGAAGATGCAGAATCCCATGGGGAATTCCGGTCCGGCGTGGTGGCCCGGCGGGCGCACGGCGCAGAACGCGCGGGTCCGCTCGCCACGGGCGACGGCGCGCACCGCATCGACCACCGCCCCGGCCGCGCGGCGCGCGGCGCGCAGGGTGCCCGGCGACATCTGGGTGTCCTCGTCCAGCCGCACCAGGCCCGCGTGCGGGGCCGCATCGCAGATGGCGTGGAAGTAGCGCTCGGAGTGCGCCAGCATCAGGTCCTCGGGCTCGATCAGGGTCGGCTCGACGACCTCCAGCTCCAGGTCCGAGGCGTCGTCGAGGGCGTCGGTCACCGCCTGCAGGCGCAGGGGCCGCTCCACGTGACGTTCGCTCGGACGATGGTCCAGCATGTCGACGTGGGTGTAGAGAGCGAGCGTCATGAGCCGATCCTACGAGAACGCCGCCGCAGAGGCCACCAATCGGAACGACGCGCCTGCCCGCGCCCCCCTGGTGATTCGCCGCGCCACGCCGGCCGACGCCGAGACCCTGGCGGCCATCGGCGCGGCCACCTTCGCCGAGACCTTCGCCCACCTCTACCCGCCGGAGGACCTGGAGGCGTTCCTGGCCGAAACCTACAGCGTCGAGCGGGCGCGCGCCGACCTCGCCAACCCGGCCAAGGCCGCCTGGCTGGTGGAGAAGGACGGCGAGGCGGTCGGCCATGCCCTCGCCGGCCCCTGCAAGCTGCCGCACGCCGAGGTGACGCCCGCCTGCGGCGAGCTCGACCGGCTCTATGTGCTGAAGGCGCACCAGGGCGGCGGGACCGGCTCGCGCCTGCTGGCCGAGGTGCTGGCGTGGCTCGAGAAGGACGGCCCGCGCCGCCTCTGGATCGGGGTCTGGTCCGAGAACTTCGGCGCCCAGAAGCTCTACGCCCGGCACGGCTTCGAGAAGGTCGGGACCTACGACTTCGTGGTCGGGAACACCCGCGACCACGAGTTCATCCTGAGCCGCCCGCCGCGGGCCTGAGGCCCGCCGCTGCGACGCTTGGCGCGGGCCCCGCGCCCCGCGGGCGCGCGATCCGCACTGGACAGGGAACGCCCCTGCCCCCATCCTCACTTAAACAACTGTTGGAACGCGCGCGCGAGATACCCTGCCATGTTCATGCGCTTCTTCTCCGAGCTGAAGGCGGCCAAGGTGCCGGTCACGCTCAAGGAATACCTCATGCTCATGGAGGGCATGGACAAGACGGTCATCGACCGCCGCGTCGAGGATTTCTACTACTTCTCGCGCTGCGCCCTGGTGAAGGACGAGAAGTACCTCGACCGCTTCGACGTCGTGTTCGGCCACGTGTTCAAGGGCCTGGAGCTGGTCAGCCTGGAGAAGGCCACCGACATCCCGGCCGAGTGGCTGAAGCGCCTGACCGAGAGCTTCCTGACCGAGGAAGAGAAGGCCCAGATCGAGGCCATGGGCGGCTTCGACAAGCTCATGGAGATGCTCCAGGAGCAGATGAAGCAGGGCAAGGGCGAAGGCGACGACGAGGACGGCGACGAGAACAGCCGCGGCAACGGCCGCAACTTCCCGATCGGCGCCAACGGCTATCACCCCGAGGGCATCCGCATCGGCCAGGACAAGGGCCGCCACGGCAAGGCGATCAAGGTCTGGGACAAGCGCGAGTACAAGAACCTCGACGACCAGGTCGAGCTCGGCACGCGCAACATCAAGGTCGCCCTGCGCCGCCTGCGCAAGTTCGCCCGCCAGGGCGCGCCGGACGAGCTGGACATGAAGGGCACGATCAAGGAGACGGCCAACAAGGGCTATCTCGACCTGATCATGCAGCCCGAGCGGCGCAACACCATCAAGGTGCTGCTGTTCTTCGACATCGGCGGCTCCATGGATTCGCACATCCGTGTCTGCGAGGAGCTGTTCAGCGCCGCGCGCACCGAATTCAAGAACATGGAATTCTACTACTTCCACAACTGCCTGTACGAGAACGTGTGGAAGGACAACCGGCGCCGGCACACCGAGAAGCTCGACACCTGGGACATCCTCAACAAGTTCGGCAAGGACTACAAAGTCATCTTCGTCGGCGACGCGACGATGAGCCCGTACGAGATCACCTATCCGGGCGGCTCGGTGGAGCACTGGAACGAGGAGCCGGGCGCCCTCTGGATGGACCGCGTGGCCCAGACCTGGGAATCCGTGGCCTGGCTGAACCCGACGCCGCAGCGGCACTGGGACCACACGCCCTCGATCGGCGTCATGCGCCAGATCCTCGGCGACCGCATGTTCCCGCTGACCATCGAAGGCCTGGAAAAGGCCATGCGCGAGCTGGTGCGGTAGCAGATCTCCCTCCCCTCTCATGGGGAGGGACAAGCTCCGCAGGGTGGGGACGTGCGCCGCCGCGCGAACGCCAACCGGCTGTCGCCTCTTCCCGCAACCTCACACCCCCACCCTGGCCGCTTCGCGGCCTTTCCCTCCCCACGGAGGGGGAGGGACGGGCAAGCCCTTGCGCCCGTCCGCCGACGGCCTAAGACTACCGGTCAAACAACAGTTTGACCTCGTGAGTCCGTGACCGATCCCGCCGCGCCGATCCCCGAACCCGAAGACGCCGAACGGGAGGCCGCGACCAAGGCCCAGGTGCTGACCGCCGCCGAGCGCCTGTTCGCCCTGCACGGCTTCCAGAACGTCTCGGTGCGCGACATCACGGCCGAGGCGGGGGTCAACCTCGCCAGCGTGAACTACCATTTCGGCTCCAAGGACGCGCTGCTGTTCGAGATCTTCCGGCGCCGGACGAGCGAGCTGAACCGCGAGCGCGCGCGGATGCTGCACGAGGCCGCCGACCGCCACGGCGGCAAGCCGCCGGTGCGCGAAATCCTGCGCGCCTACTTCGAGCCGGCGATGCGCTGGTCCTCGCCCGAGAGCGGCCGCGGCGTCTCGATCCAGTTCATCATCCGCTCGCGCAGCGAAGGCACCGAGGCCATGCGCGAGGCGCTGCGCTCGGACGTCTCGCACCTGCGCCGCTTCGCCGACGCCCTGATCGCCGCGCGGCCCGACCTCGCGCCCGAGGACGTCTACTGGCGGCTGCACTTCTGCCTGGGCATGCTGCACAACAACCGCTTCATCGAGTTCGACCGCCTGCACGTCCTCTCCGACGGCCTGACGCGCGAGGGCGACGTCGACGCCCTCCTGAACCGGATGCTGGACTTCGCCGAAGCCGGGTTCCTGGCCTGAGCGCGCAAGCGCGGTCTCTTCCCCCTGGGGGGAAGCGGCCCGGCGGGCCGAAGGGGGGAGGAAGGTGAACGGGTTCCTCGCCAGGGCCTACGCCTTCAAGCTGTTCGACAGCTTCATCCTGATCTTCCCGCTCTATGCGGTGATGTTCGTCGACGCGGGCCTGACCCCGGTCCAGGTGTCGATCGTCCTCATCGCCTGGTCGGCGACCGCCTTCGTGATGGAGGTCCCGGCCGGGGTCGTGGCCGATCGGCTCCCCCGCAAGTGGGTGCTGGCCGCGGCGCAGACGGCGCGGGCTGCCGGCTTCACCGTCTGGTGGATCTGGCCGCACTTCTGGGGCTTCCTGGCCGGCCTCGTGCTCTGGGGCCTCAAGAGCGCCTTCACCAACGGCACGTTCGAGGCTCTGGTGTTCGACGAGCTGAAGGCCGAGGGACGCGAGGGCGAGTACGTGCGCGTGATCGGCCGCGCCCGCGCGCTGGCGGCCGTGGGCGTTCTGCTGGCCTCGCTGGGCGCGGCCCTCATCGCCGGCCGCGGCTACGGCGTGGCCCTGGCGGGAAGCCTCGCCTCCATCGCCGTGGCCATGGCCTGCGCCGCCGCCCTGCCCAGCGCCGCCCGCGCCCTCTCCACGCGGTCGGCCGGCTACCTCGCGCACCTGAAGGCGGGCCTTTCCGAGGCGGCGCGCCAGCCCGAGGTGCTGCGGGTGATCGTGTTCGCGGCCCTGGTCCTCGCGCTGGGCGGGGCGCTGGAGGAGTTCTGGCCGATCTTCGGGGCCAAGGTCGGCCTGACCCATTCCCTGATCGCCCTGATGGTGGGGGCGCAGAACGCCCTGGAGGCCCTGGCCAACACCCTCGCCCACCGGGTCTCGGCCTGGCGGCGCGGCGCCTTCTACGGCCTGATGATCGTCGCGGGCGCCCTGCTGGTGACGGCCGCCGGCCTTTTCACGCCGTGGAGCGTCGCCCTGCTCGTCGTCTACAGCGGCCTGATGAAGCTGACCGACACGGTGTTCGAGGGCCGGCTGCAGCACGCCATCGCCTCGGACAACCGCGCCACCATCGGCTCGGTGAAGGGCTTCGCCGCCCAGGTCGGGGTCTCCAGCCTCTACGTCCTCTTCGGCCCCCTGGCCCAGGCGACCTCCTACCGCATCGCCTTCATGGCCGCCGGCGCGGCGACGGCGCTGGTGGGCGCGACCTGGCTTGTGGCCGCGAATGCGGGCGTCAGGCGGCGCGCGCCGGCCTGAGCGCCGGCGGGCCCAACGCCCCGGCAAAGGCGAGGAAGCCGCGCGCGAAGGCATCGGGCTGTTCCAGGAAGGCGGCGTGGCCGGCGTCGAACAGGCTGAGGCTCGCGTTCGGCGTCGCCTCGATCGCCGCGCGGCAGCGGCCGAGCGGGATCACCCGGTCCTGTCGCGCCCAGGCGAACCACACCGGCGCCGAGAGACCCGTCAGCAGGACGCGGATGTCCGCCTCCGGACGGCCGAAGCTTTCCCACGCCTGGCGGGTGACGGCCGCGGTCTCGTAGCCGGCGGCGACGATCCGCCGGCGCTGCTCGCGCGCGGCCGGACGGGGCAGCACCATCAGTCGGTAGTAGGCGGCGAAGGCCGGACCGAACCATCCCGCCCCGCGTTCGCCGGCGGCGAAGAAGCGCGCAAAGAGGCCGCAGAAGCGGGCCACCTCGGCGTCGACCCCGACGAGACCGCCGCTGTCGCACAGGACGAGGCCCCGCACGGAGCGGCGCGCGGCGGTGCGGATGGCGGCGGCCCCGCCGATCGAGCAGCCGATCAGGATCGGCGCGGTGACGCCGATCGCGTCCAGGAAACCCTCCAGCAGTTCGGCGTAGCGGAGCGCCGAGGCGGGCTGGGCGTCGTCGCCCGAGCGGCCGTGGCCCGGCCAGTCCAGCCGGATGATCTCGAACCGGTCCCGCACCGCCGAGGCGAAGGCGTCGAAGTCGCGCGCGCCATGGCCGATCGCGGTCAGGCAGACGACCGGCGGCCCGGCGCCCTGGCGATCGTAGGCCAGGGTCACGCCGTCGACGGCGACGGTGGGCGATCCGGCGGGAACACCGGTCTCGGCGCGCAGGGACATCGCTCGGCTCCTCGCTTGTGATTTGTATATCACAAGTGATGCGAATATCACTCGGTGTCAAGGAGCAGGATCTTGGACGCCAGCGCGACGAAGCCGACATCGGAGACGGGTGCGAAGCTGGTCGCGGCGGCCGCGGCCGAGTTCAACGACCACGGGTTCGGCGGCACCGACACCAACAAGATCGCCCGCCGCGCCGGCTTCGCGCCGCAGACCTTCTACCGGTGGTTCAAGGACAAGACCGAGATCTTCGTGGCCGTCTACCGGGCCTGGGAGGAAGAGGAGCGCGCGGCCATCGGCGCCCTGATCGCGCGCCGGGCCGACGACGCGGCGGTGGTCCAGGCCGGGGTCGACCACCACCGCCGCTACCTGAACTTCCGCCGCAGCCTGCGGCGCCTGTCGCTCGAGGATCCGGTCGTGCGCCGGGCCCGCGCCGAGAGCCGGGTGCGGCAGGTGGCCCAGATCAAGGCCTGGTCGCCGGAGGCGGCGAGGCTCGACGATGGCCGTATCGCCGCCGCGCTGCTGACGCTGGAGCGCCTGACGGACGCCTTGGCCGAGGGCGAGTTGGCCGATATGGGCGTCAGCGAAGCGCCGGCCCGCGCCGCGATCGCCGCGATCGTCGCCGGCCTGCGCAGCGGGAGGCTCTGAGCATGACCCAGCCCTACTCGGTGAAATCGGTGAGCGTGATCCGCAAGGCCGAGGGCCTGCTCGAGCGCGAGTTCGTCTTCGCGCCCGGCGAGGCGACGCCCTGGCACCGCCACAGCGAGGTCACCGACGTCACCTGCCCCGCCGAGGGCCGCATCTGGCTGGAGACGAGGGGCGAGGCGCCGCGCGAACTGGCCCACCCCGACCGCGCCACCACTCTGCCCGGCGCCGTCCACCGCCTGGTCAACCGCAGCGACGCCGACTGCCGCCTGGTGCTGATCCAGCACGGCGGCAAGTACGACTTCATCGTCGAGGCCTAGCGGCCACCCGTCTCCCGATCGTGCGGGACCGCGCGACAGCGCTATTTTCGATTTTAACCACGAACCACACGAACCACACGAACGGGTTCAGGTACGTGCAGCCACTGAGGACAGATGCGGCGCGTTCGTGTGGTTCGTGTGGTTCGTGGTCAATTCAATCGGACGGCCGACCGCTTCGCGGTGGCGCCAGAACGACCCCCTACCCCGCCGCCAATCGGCTGGCGAGTTTCAGGTCCTGGACCAGGGCTTCGAAGCCCTTGTGCCTGGCGTCCTCGTCGGGGATGCGCAGCAGGTAGGACGGGTGGTAGGTGACGAGGCCGCGCACCTGCTCGCTGATGGCGATCGACTTGCCGCGGTTGGCGGCGATCGGGGTCGCCTTGCCGAGGACGCCCAGCGCGGCGCTGGCGCCCAGGGCGACGATCACCTTGGGCCGCACCAGGCGCCGCTCGGCGTCCAGCCACCAGCGGCAGGCCTCGATCTCGCCGGCGTTCGGGGTCTTGTGCAGCCGCCGCTTGCCGCGCAGCTCGTGCTTGAAGTGCTTGACCGCGTTGGTGACGAACACCTGGCCGCGATCGACGCCGGCCACGGCCATCGCCTTGTCCAGCAGGACGCCCGCCGGGCCGACGAACGGCGCTCCCTGGCGGTCCTCCTGGTCGCCGGGCTGTTCGCCGACCAGCATCATCCGCGCCCGCGCCGGCCCCTCGCCTGGCACGCCCTGCGTGGTGTCGCGCCAGAGCGGACAGCGGCGGCACGCGTCGATGCCGGCCGCCACCTCCTCCAAAGAGGTCGGGGCGATGCTGTCGAAGGGACCGTCGCGGCTGCTGCGCAGGGCGGCCTTCTGCACGCGTTCGGAGACGGAAGGACGAGGCTGGGGCACGGCGGGCGTGGTGGCGGAGAAGCTCGCCGAAGCAACGGCCGGCGCCCGCTCGCGGTTGCGGGCCGCCTCGGCCAGGGCCCTCGCCCGGGCGACGTCGCGGTCTTCGGCGCGGGCCATCAGGCCGGGCTCGGTCCCCAGGCGCCAGAGCAGGCGGTAGAGCAGGCCGTACTTCTCGCCCGACGCATGGGCGAAGGCCGCCCTGGCCAGCTCCAGGAACGCCCGGTTTGCCGGCACCACCCGCCCGGCGGCCTCCGGTGGGATCTCGACGTGCGTGGCCGGGCCGACGCCGTCGGCGGTCCAGGCGATCTCGCGCGGCGGCGTGCGGGTCTGGGCGAGCGCCCTGGCGACGGCGCGCCAGGCCTCGAAGTCGTCAGCCTCGGCAAGTCGGATGAGGCGCATGCCCCTGACGATAATGTTCCCATTTTGTTCCGTCCAGAGGCCGGAGAGTCGCGGTGTCTCAGGCGGCGGGCTCCAGCGCGGCCGCGGCGCGGGCGGCCCGGATCGAGCGAAGCTCGCGGTAGAGGATGTAGACGCCGCTGGCGGCGACGATCGCCGCGCCGGTCAGGGTCCAGAGGGCCGGCCGCTCGCCCCAGACCGTGAAGCCGATCAGGCTCGCCCAGACCAGCTGGGTGTAGTCGAAGGGCGCCACCACGCCGACCGGCGCCACCCGCATCGCCTCGGTCAGCAGCAGCTGGCCGACGCCGCCGACCAGGCCCGCCAGGATCAGCAGCGCCAGCAGCTTCGGCGAGGGCAGCACCCAGCCGAACGGCAGGCTGCAGAGCCCCAGAACCGTCCCCGCCAGGGTGAAGTAGAACACGATCGTCGGCCCGCGCTCGGTCTTGCCGATCTCGCGGATGGTGGTGTTGGCCCCGGCCGCGCCGACGGCGCCGGCGAGCGCCAGGCCCGCGCCCAGCAGGGTCATGTGGCCGGGGTCGGGCCGGATCATCACCAGCACGCCGACGAAGCCCACCGCCACCGCCGCCCACCGGTGCAGGCCGACCTTCTCTTTCAGGATCGGCACCGAGAGCGCGGTCATGAACAGCGGCGAGGCGAAGGAGAACGCCGTGGCCGCGGTCAGCGGCAGGTGCTGCAGGGCCGAAAAGCCGCAGCTCATGGCGAAGAGTCCGATGGCCGAACGCGTCAGGTGGCCGATAGGCCGCTGGGTGTGCAGCACGCGCCACCCGGTCGTGCGCCAGATGTAGAGCCCCAGCGGCACGAAGGCGAAGGCGTTGCGGAAGAAGATGATCTGGAACACCGGCACGCCCTGGCTGCCGGCCCACTTCACCAGCGCCGACAGCACCGCGAAGAGGGCCATCGCCGAGACGCGCAGGGCGATCCCGAGCCCCGCGTGCTGGCGCGCCTCGTGCGGCGATGTGGAAACCTCGGCCATGGCCCCGCGCCACGACCACGGTTCGCCCCCGCGATCAAGCCGCCAGGGCGCCGCGCTTTCGCCCGAACCCGACGAACCGAGCGGCGGATGGCCCTTTCAACGGACCACGAAGCACACGAAGCACACGAAGGGTTCAGGTGGCGGCGCGCGAAGCGCGCTGTCTTCGATCTACCACGGCGGACGAGGCCCTTCGCGTCCTTCGCGCTCTTCGCGGTAAGCCTTTGAGACTGTTCGACTGCTCGGACGTGCACCGCGAAGGACGCGAAGATCGCGAAGGTCAACCGAGCTATCTACGCCCCCCTCTGCGACCTCCGCGTTGGGATACGGCCTCGCCTCCGGCTCGGCAGTGCAGAAGACGCACGGGGTCCTTCGTGTGCTTCGTGTGCTTCGTGGTCCCAAAAAGAATTTCTGCGGCCCCGACTCACCGCTTGGCGGCGGCGATGCGTTCGCGGGCGATTTCGACGGCGATGCGGTCGGCGGGGCGGCGCTCGGCGGCCGAGCGCTGCAGCACCTCGCCCAGGGTGTCCATCAGGCGCCCGAGCCTGGCCTCGACCCAGGCCGGGTCGTAGGCGGTCCCCTGCCCCCGGGCCATGATCTCGGCGGCCACGTTGATGATGCCGCCGCCGTTGATGACGAAGTCCGGCGCGTAGACGATGCCGCGGTCGAACACCGCCTGGCCGATCTCGGCGTCGGCGAGCTGGTTGTTGGCCCCGCCGGCGATGATCTTCGCCCGGATGTGCGCCAGGCTCTCGCGGTTGATGGCGCCGCCGAGCGCGCAGGGGGCGAAGACGTCGGCCTGGGCGTCGAAGATCGTCGCCGGGGGCACGACCTCGGCGCCGAGCTCCCTGCCGACACGGCGGGCGACGTCCTCGTGCAGGTCGGTGACGATCAGGCGCGCGCCGGCGTCCTTCAGCTTGCGGGCAAGCAGGCCGCCGACGTGGCCCAGCCCCTGGACGGCGACCGTGACGCCGTTCAGCGAGCGGTTCATCACCCGCTGGACGCAGAGCTCGATGCCGCGCTTGATCCCCTCGGCGGTCACCGGGCTCGGATCGCCGGACGAGGCCGCCTCGCCCTCCAGCCCGGCCATGAACCGCGTCCGCTTCGCCGCATGGGCGAGGTCGGCCGGCGAGACGCCGACGTCCTCGGCCCCCCAGTAGAGGCCGCCCAGGCTCTCGACGCGGTCGCCCAGCGCCTCGAACAGGGCCGGCGTCTTGGCCTTGCGCGGATCGCCGAGGATCACGGCCTTGCCGCCGCCCAGCGGAATGTCCGCCACGGCGTTCTTGTACGACATCGCCCGCGACAGCCTGAGCGCGTCGTCGATCGCCGCCTGGTCGCCCGCGTAGGTCCACATCCGGCAGCCGCCCGCGGCGGGGCCAAGCGCCGTCGAGTGGATGGCGATGAAGCATTTCAGGCCCGAGGCCTGGTCGTAGAAGGCGTGAAGGGCTTCGTGACCCTCGTAGGCCGCGGAATCGAAGACGCTCATGCGGCGGCTCTAGGGCGTCCGGCCGCCGGCCACAACCCCGGCCGCGGCGGTCCGCGCGTCGTTGGGCGGCGTCGGCGCGCCCGGGATCGTCGGGGCGTCCGACGGCAGGGGCGCGGCGGCGTCCTTCAGGAACGCCTCGACGTCGGTCCAGACGGTCCTGGCGTGCAGGTCGCGCAGCAGCAGGTGCCAGCCGTTGGCGTAGAGCGCCGAGCGGTCCGTGGGCTTCAGCCGCGCCGCGGCCTCCAGGGTCGGCGTCCTCGGGATGATCTGGTCGTGCGCGCCGTACATGTAGAGCGTCGGCGCCTTGATCTGGCCGGTCTCGCGCCAGGCGTGCTGCATGGTCGAGACGAGGCCGTAGAGGGTGTCGGTCCGGGCGCCCCAGATCATCAGCGGGTCGCGGCCCATGGCGATCAGCTCGGCGCGGTTGTCGCTGGCCGAGATGTGCTCGGTGACGAAGTCCGGCGGCGTGAACACCTTGCCGGGCGCGAGTCGCGTCGCGATCCAGAGCGCGACCTTGTAGGTCACGGGCTGGTTCGACCAGCCCCAGACGGCCGGCGCCAGCAGCACCAGGCGGTCCGCGTCCGGCGGCCGGTCGGAGGCGAAGGCCTCGATCGCCACCGCCCCGCCCAGGCTCTCGCCGGCGACGGCGACGACGGCGTGCGGATAGCGCTGGCGGACGAGCGCGGTGATCGTCCGCAGGTCCTCGGTGAACAGCCGGTCCCCGCCCCAAATGCCGCGATGCGGCGAGCGGCCGAAGCCGCGCTGGTCGTAGGCGATGGTGGTGACGCCGTCCTTGGCCCAGAACGGCGCCGCCAGGTGGAAGGCGTGGGCGTAGTCGTCCATGCCGTGGACGCCGACGATCACCGCCCAGGGCTCGCCGCCTTCGGCGTCCCAGCGGGTGAGGCCGAGCCGCGTCCCGTCGAAGCTGACGAAGGCGTGGTCTTCGAGATGCGGGCCCGTGAAGCCGAGTTCGGGGTGGCCCGCGTGCTGGATGGTTGGGGCGCAGGCGGCCAGCAGGAGCAGGGCCGCGAACGCGGCGGCAAGGCGCGTCATGTCCCGACCATAGCGGCCACCCGCGCGCGCAAATAGGGCGCGACCTCGTCCTCGAACCAGGGATTGCGCTTCAGCCAGGCGGTGTTGCGCCACGAAGGGTGGGGCAGCGGCAGGACGTCCGGTGCGTAGTCGCGCCAGGCCGCGACGGTGTCGGTCATCGAGCGTTTCTTCCGCTCGCCCAGCGCCCAGGCCTGGGCATAGCCGCCGACCAGCAGCGTCAGCTCGACCGCCGGCAGGGCCGCCAGAAGCCGCTCCCGCCAGAGCGCCGCGCAGCGGGGCGGCGGCGGATAGTCGCCGCCGCCGGGCGCCGTGCCCGGATAGCAGAACGCCATGGCGGCCACGCCGATGGCCGGATGGCCGTAGAAGACGTCGCGGCCCACGCCCATCCAAGCCCTCAGGCGGTCGCCCGACGGGTCGTCGAACGGCAGCCCGCTCTCGTGCACGCGCCGGCCCGGCGCCTGGCCGCAGATCAGAAGCCGCGTCGCCGCCGAGACCCGCACCACCGGGCGCGGCTCATGCGGCCACTCCCCCGCGCAGGCGCGGCAGGCGCGGATGTCGGCAAGCACGGCGTCGAGGGACATGGCGCAGACGAATAACCCGGCGCGCCGCGCCAATCATAGAATTGTCCACGAACCACACGAACCACACGAACGGGCCGAGCTTCAACCAGCGCCGCCCCAGGAGAGCCCGGTTGTTCGTGTGGTTCGTGTGGTTCGTGGACTCATCTCGACGCGTCTACGCCGCCAGGATCGCCTTTTCCTGTTCGACCCACGGGGCGAAGGACGGGCGGGCGAGCATGCGGTTCACGAAGGCGGCGGTCTTCGGGTGCGAGGCCGGGTCCACGGTGAAGCCCACGTGCATCATGTTGACGAACGGGCTCGCCACGGCGAGGTCGGCCAGGGTCAGGCGGTCGCCGACCAGGTAGCCGGACGCCGGCAGCACGCCTTCGATGTAGTCCAGCAGCGGCGGCAGCTCGTCGCGTTCGGCCGCGGCGGCGGCTTCGAGATCGCCCTCACGGCCCAGGAAACGGGGCGCGACGATCTTGTTGAAGAACATCTTGCCCATGGTGGCGATCAGGATGGTGTCGGCGAACTCCTCGTACCAGATCGTGCGGGCGCGCTCGGCCGGCTCGGCCGGGATCAAGGTCGGCTGCGGGTGCTTGGCGTCGAGGTAGGTGATGATGGCCGTGGAGTCGGAGATCACGAAGTCGCCGTCCTGGAAGCCGGGCATCTTCCCGAACGGGCTGATGCGCTTGAAGTCCCCGCTGCCGCCGAGCGGCATCGGCTTCAGCTCGAGCTGGATCCCCTTCTCGGCCGCGAAGGCCAGGGTCTTGCGCACGAAGGGCGACAGGGAAGAGCCGTAGAGGATCATGGAACTGCTCCGCGAGAGAGGACCGCCGGCCCGGCACCGGCGACGCGGACGTCTTAGCTCAGTTTTTTAAAAGGACGAAGACGTTGACGAGGGGCTGCTGACACCCTCTGGCAGCCGCAGCCGGTAGACGCCCTTGAAGTGATCGGGGTCGGCCGGCTTGCCATGCCGCGTGATCACCAGCCGCCCCGCGCGCGCCAGGCCGATCGCCTCGGTCCGCACCTCGCCCAGCCGTCGCCGCCAGTTCTCCGGATCGATCGCGCGCGCGACCTCCTCGGGCGACACCGACTTGCCCGGGGCCAACTTGCCCAGGAGATCGAACAGGACGTCTTCGACGCGGGAGGCCATGCGCCGACCCTAGCCCGCGCCGCCCGCGCCTAGAAGGCCTTGGTGATCCCGCCGAAGATCCCTCGCCGCGGGCCCCACTGCGGGGCGCCGACGCCGACCCCCGTGCCGTCGCGGATCTCGTAGCGCTCGTCGAAGGCGTTGATCAGGTCGAGGCGCAGGTCGACCGGCCCGGCCGCTCCCAGCGCCA
>DASZQQ010000339.1:0-9187 GCA_035549595.1 Caulobacteraceae bacterium | reverse complement strand
CGTGGCCCCGGCGGCCTCGCCGGCCCTGGCCGCCGCCGCCCCGCAGGACTGACCCACGGGACACTAGCTCTGCGCTTCGGCGCCATGTTAACAGCGTTCAGAAACGCCCGCCGAGGTGAAGGGAGAGCGACATGAGCGACTTCAAGCTGCTGATCAACGGCAAGATGGTGGACGGCGCGAGCTACAGCGACGTCATCAACCCGGCCACCGAGGAGCCGGTCGCCCAGTCGCCGCGCGCCTCCAAGGCCCAGCTCGACGAGGCGGTGGCCGCGGCCAAGGCCGCCTTCCCGGCCTGGAGCAAGACGCCGATCGCCGAGCGCAAGGCGAAGCTGACCCAGATCGCCGACATCATCCAGGCCAACGCCGCGGAGCTGGCCCGCATCCTGACCCAGGAACAGGGCAAGCCGATCGGCGACGCCACCGGCGAGGCCTTCGGCGCCTCGGCCTTCTTCCGCTACTTCACCATGCTCGACCTGCCCGAGAAGGTCCTCGACGACAGCCCGAGCCGCAAGGTGGTGGCCAAGCGCAAGCCGCTGGGCGTGATCGGCGCCATCGTGCCGTGGAACTTCCCGCTGATCCTGATGGCCTTCAAGGTCCCGGCCGCCCTGCTGGCCGGCAACACCATCGTGCTGAAGCCGGCGCCGACGACGCCGCTGTCGACCCTCAAGATCGCCGAGCTGATCAAGGACGTGCTGCCCCCCGGCGTGCTGAACGTGATCGCCGACTCCGGCGAGCTCGGCGGCGAGCTGACCAAGCATCCCGACGTGCGCAAGATCTCGTTCACCGGCTCGACCGAGACCGGCAAGAAGGTGATGGCCGGCGCCGCCGAGGCGCTGAAGCGCATCACCCTCGAGCTGGGCGGCAACGACGCCGGCATCGTCCTGCCCGACAACGACCCCAAGGCCGTGGCCCCCAAGCTGTTCCAGAGCGCGTTCCAGAACTCGGGCCAGGTGTGCATCGCCATGAAGCGGCTCTACGTGCACGACAAGATCTACGACGCCGTTTGCGACGAGCTGGCGACCCTCGCCAGCCAGGCGGTGGTCGGCGACGGCCTCGAGCAGGGCACCCAGCTCGGCCCGCTGCAGAACAAGATGCAGTACGACAAGGTCATGGACCTGATCGAGGACGCCAAGAAGCACGGCAAGGTCATCGCCGGCGGCGGGCGTCCGGACCGCAAGGGCTACTTCATCCAGCCGACCATCGTGCGCGACATCACCGACGGCACGCGCCTCGTCGACGAGGAGCAATTCGGCCCGGTGCTGCCGGTGATCCGGTTCGAGGACGAGATGGACGCGGTCGCCCGCGCCAACGCCTCGCCCTACGGCCTCGGCGGCTCGATCTGGACCAGCGACCTGGCCAAGGCCGAGGCCCTGGCCGACGCCATGGACACCGGCACGGTGTGGATCAACAAGCACGCCGAACTGGCCCCCAACATCCCGTTCGGCGGGGCCAAGTTCAGCGGCATCGGCGTCGAGCTCGGCGAAGAAGGCCTGGCCGAGTTCACCCAGCTGCACGTCGTGAACATGGCGCGCTGAACGTCTCCCTCCGGGGACGTGACCGACGGTTGCCCGCCCTTACGGCAGGGCGGTAACCCTATGACCTGAAGAGGCGCCCGCCCGCCAAAGAGGCGGGCCCTCGACCCTTGGGAGGAGAGTTTCAGATGGCGGGACTGTGCGAAGGCCGGGTGGCGATCGTGACCGGCGGCGGACGCGGGATCGGGCGCGAATACTGCCTGATGCTGGCGGCCGAGGGCGCCAAGGTGGTGGTCAACGACCTGGGCGGCGCGCGCGACGGCACCGGCGGCGACATCTCGCCGGCCCAGGAGGTCGTCAACGAGATCGTGGCCGCGGGCGGCGAGGCGGTGGCCAACGGCGCCGACGTCTCCGACTGGGACCAGGCCAAGGCGATGATCGACCAGGCCGTGTCGACGTTCGGCAAGCTCGACGTGCTGATCAACAACGCCGGCATCCTGCGCGACCGCATGCTGGTCAACATGACCGAGGCCGAGTGGGACGCGGTGATCAAGGTGCACATGAAGGGCACTTTCGCCCCGGCCCGCCACGCCGCCGCCTACTGGCGCGACCTCAACAAGGCCACCGGCGAGCCGTGCAACGCGCGCCTGATCAACACCTCGTCGGTGTCGGGCATCTACGGCAACATCGGCCAGACCAACTACGGCGCGGCCAAGATGGGCATCGCCGCCTTCACCATCATCGCCTCGCGCGAGCTGCGCCGCTATGGCGTCACCGTGAACTGCATCGCGCCGGGCGCCCTGACGCGCCTGACGGAGGATCTCGGCGGGCCGATCACCGAGGAACGCCGCCGCTCGGGCGATCCGAAGTGGGTGGCGCCGATCGCCGTCTGGCTGGCCAGCGAGGAATCCTCCGAGGTCAGCGGCCGGGTGTTCGAAGCCTCCGGCGGCACGCTCGCCGTGGCCGAGGGCTGGCACCGCGGCCCGACCGCCGAGCCGACCATGGATCCGCACGAGATGGGGGCCAAGGTGGCCGCGATGATGGCCAAGGCGCGCAAGAACGCCGGCATGAACGGCATGGACCTCGACTGAAGGTCCCTGGCGCCATGTACCTCGCCGACCACGCCCGCCTGACGCCGGATAAGCCGGCCATGATCTCGGCCGACACCGGCCGGGCGATCACCTTCGCCGAGCTGAACGAGCGGTCGAACCGCCTCGCCCAGCTGCTTCAGGCCCGGGGCCTGAGTCGCGGCGACCACATCGCCGTGCTCATGGAGAACAACCTCGACTTCATGGTCCCGGTGTGGGCGGCGTTCCGCTCGGGGCTCTACGTCACCACGGTCAACCGCTACCTGCCGCCGGACGAGGCCGCCTACATCGTGAACGACTGCGGGGCCAAGGCCCTGGTGACGAGCTGGGAGAAGCGCGAGACGGCGGCGGGCCTGGCCGACCTGATCCCGGGCTGCAGGGTCCGGCTGATGCGCGGCGGGACCATCGACGGCTGGGAGTCCTTCGAGGACGCCCTGGCCGCCTCCAGTCCCGAGCCTCTGGCCGAAGAGTGGATGGGCGATTCCATGCTCTACAGCTCGGGCACCACGGGCCGGCCGAAGGGCATCCTGCGGCCGCTGCCGGAGGTTTCCGCGGCCGAGGGCTTCGCCATCCGCCAGCAGGTCAACCGCTACGGCCTCACCGCCGACAGCGTCTATCTCTCGCCGGCGCCGCTCTACCATGCCGCCCCGCTGGCCTATGTGCTGTCCGTGCAGTCGTTCGGCGGCACGGTGGTGATGATGGAGCGCTTCGACGCCGAGCAGGCGCTGAAGCTCATCGACCAGTACGGCGTCACCCACAGCCAGTGGGTGCCGACGATGTTCGTCCGCATGCTGAAGCTGCCCGAGGACGTGCGCCGCAGCTTCGACCTCTCCAGCCACCAGGTCGCCATCCACGCCGCCGCGCCATGCCCGGTGGAGGTGAAGCGGCAGATGATCGAATGGTGGGGGCCGATCCTCTACGAGTACTACGCCGGCACCGAGGGCTCGGGCTCGACCTTCATCACCAGCGAGGACTGGTTGCAGCATCCCGGCTCTGTGGGGCGCGCGGCCCTCGGCGTGCTGCACATCTGCGACGACGAGGGGAACGAGCTGCCGGTCGGCGAGGCTGGCCTGGTCTACTTCGAGCGCGAGGCGCCGACCTTCGAGTACCACAACGATCCGGAGAAGACGCGCGCCGCCCGCCACCCGCAGAACCCGGGGTGGAACGCGCTCGGCGACGTCGGCTACCTGGACGCCGAAGGCTATCTGTACCTGACCGACCGCAAGGCGTTCATGATCATCTCCGGCGGGGTGAACATCTATCCGCAGGCGATCGAGGACGCCCTGATCACCCACCCGAAGGTCGGCGACGTGGCCGTGTTCGGCGTGCCGGACCCGGAGATGGGCGAGGCGGTGAAGGCGGTGATCGAGCCCGCGCCCGGCGTTCCACCCACGGACGATCTCGCCGCCGAGCTGCTCGCCTTCGCGCGCGAGCGCCTGGCCCACTACATGACCCCGCGCTCGGTGGACTTCATCGAAGAGATGCCGCGCCTGCCGACGGGCAAGCTCTACAAGCGCCTCCTGCGCGACGCCTACTGGGAGGCGGGCCGCAAGATCTGAGGGTCCACCGCGGGCCGGCGGCGATGCTATATGCTGCGCCGACGTTCCGAGGAGATTGCTCATGGACAAGGCGCGCAGGCGCGAGCTGGTCGAGGCCTACAAGGAAGCCAAGCCGCAGCGCGGGGTGTTCGCGGTCAGGTGCCAGGCGACCGGCGAGGTGTGGACCGGGATCGCGCGCGACCTGGACAAGCAGCAGAACCGCGAGTGGTTCGCCCTGCGCCAGCGCGGCCACGGCAACAAGGCGCTGCAGGCGCTGTGGGACGTGCACGGGCCGGACGCCTTCACCTTCGAGGCGCTCGAGGCGGTGGGCGGCGAGGACCTGACGCCGGCGGGCCTGGCCGACCGCCTGAAGGACCGCGAGCTGGAATGGCGCGAAAGCCTCGGCGCCCGCAAGGTGGCCGGCTGATGGCCGGCCCGGTCCGCATCGGCCTCCTTGGAGCCTCGAAGATCGCCCCTGGCGCGGTGATCGCGCCGGCGCTGGCGGACGACGGCTTCGTCGTCACCGCGGTCGGCGCGCGCGATCGGGCCCGCGCCGCGGCCTACGCCGCCCAGCACGGCATTCCCGGCGTGGCCGACGGCTACGACGACCTCGTCCGGCGCGACGACGTCGACGTGGTCTACAACGCCCTGCCACCGTCGGCGCACCTGGAGTGGTCGGCCAAGGCCCTCGAGGCCGGCAAGGCGGTGCTGTGCGAGAAGCCGTTCTGCATGGGCGCCGGCGAAGCGAGGGCGATGGTCGCCGCCGCCGACGCGGCCGGCCGGCCGCTGCTGGAGGCCGCGCACTATCGCTTCCACGGCGTGCTGCGCGAGGCCGAGGCGCTGCTGCGGGCCGGCGCGTTGGGCAGGGTGACGTCGGCGCAGGCGGAGTTCCACGTGCGCATCGCCCGCACGCCCAACGAACTGCGCTGGCGGCGCGAACTCGGCGGCGGCGGGCTGATGGACCTCGGCTTCTATCCGCTGCACGCGCTTCGCACCCTGCTGGGCGGCGAGCCCGAAGTGGTCGCGGCCAGCGCCGAGTTCGAGGACGGCGTCGACCGCACCCTCGGCGCGCAGCTGCGGTTCCCGGGCGATGTCCCGGCGGGCATCGCCTGCTCGATGGACCCCGAAAGCCCGTCCGCCTGGCTGCGCATCGAGGGCGAGCGCGGCGCGCTCGAGATCGTCAACTTCGTCGCCCCGCAGTTCGGCTGCCGGTTCGTCACCGTGATCGACGGCGAGGAGACCCGGCGCCCGACCGAAGGGCCGACGAGCTACGCCGCCCAGCTGACGCACCTGGGCGAGGTGCTGGCCGGGGCTGCGGCGCCCCTCACCGGCGGCGCCGATGCGATCGCCAACATGGCGGCGATGGACGCGATCTACGCCGCGGCCGGCCGGCCGGGCTGACACAGGGCCGGTGCGGGAGCCCCTTGGCCGAGTCTGAATTCGCAATCCGAACTCAGCCTGCGCATCTTCAGGCGCCCGTTGCGAGCGACGCGCCCCTGGCGAGCTGCGGGAACACCTTGGCGACCTTGGCCAGCAGGTAGTCGCCGTAGCGACCCTCGAAATCGTGCACGCTGGCCGCGTCCCAGCGCTGGCGCCGGCCCTCGTCCCAGCGGCTGCGGTCCGCGGCCATGCCCGGCAGGGGCGTCATCGCCGCGTCGAAGTCGGGGTCGTAGAACAGCGGGAACGACAGCCGGTCGACGCCGCTGGCGTTCAGCACCCGGTGCGGCGTCGAAACGAACCGGCCCCCGGTCAGGCGCTCCAGCATGTCGCCGATGTTGCAGACCAGGGCCCCCTCGATCGGCGGGGCGGCGATCCAGCCGTCCGGGGTCTTCACCTGCAGGCCGCCGTGGCGGTCCTGGGCCAGGAGCGTCAGGAGGCCGTAGTCGGTGTGCTCGCCGACGCCCCACGAGCGCGACCAGTCGGTCCCCGCAGGCCCCCGGGCCGGGTAGTGGAAGATGCGGAAGAGCACGGTCGGCTCGGCCAGGTAGCGCCGCGCGAAGTGGTCGTCGTCGAGGCCGAGGCTCAGGGACACGCCCTGCATCAGCGCCGCCGCGGCGCGCGTGGCGCCCGCCATGTAGGTCTCGACCGCCGGCCGCAGTTCGGGCACGGCCTCGGGCCAGAGGTTGGCCCCGTGCAGCGGGGTTCCGGACCGCACGCGCGGATGGTCGGGCCCCAGCTCGGTCCCGAGATAGAGGCCCTCCTTGAGGTCCGGCCGGCCCGAGGTCAGCTCGCCGCCGACCGGGAACCAGCCGCGCCACGCCCGGCCGCCCCGGGCCATGGCGATGGCCGCCTTCTCGGCTTCGGGCAGGGCGAAGAAGCGCCGGCTCGCCGCCTCCAGCGCCTCGAACACCTGCGGCCCCATGCCGTGGCCGACGAGGTAGAAGAAGCCATGCGCCTCGCACGCCGCGGCGATCTCGCGGGCAACCCCGGCGCGACCGGCCGATCCGGGCGGCGCGAACAGCGGCGACATGTCGATGACGGGCAGGCTCATGGCGTCAGTCTAGCCGCCGGGCCGCCCCGCCGGGCAAGCTCAGAACGTCTCCGCCCAAGGTCGCGCCCTTCGACGCCACGACGAACCCGCCGCCTTGCGCGGGGGCCGCGAGAGGGCCATGACCGGCTCAGGCCGCCGGCGCCGGGCGGGCGCGCTGGTTGAACAGCAGCGCCATACGGCGGTTGCGCTCCTCCTCGGAGAGCGACGCCGGATCCTCGGCGGGGCCTGCGGTCACCGCCATGCCGCGCTGCAGGGCCGGGCGCTCGGACAGCTCCTCGAACCAGCGCTTGAAGTACTTGAACTCCTCGATGTCCGAGCCCTGGCCGGCGATGTTCACCGTCCACGGGTAGCAGATCATGTCGGCGATCGTGTAGGCGTCGCCGGCCAGGTAGCGGCTCTCGTAGAGGCGGTTGTTCAGCACCCCGTAGAGGCGGTTGACCTCGTCGGTGAAGCGGCGGACGGCGTAGGACTGGTCGCCGCGCGTGTCGCCCAGGCGCCGGAAGTGGCCGCACTCGCCGCTCTTCGGGCCCTGGTTGGCCATCTGCCAGAACACCCACTGGTTCACCTCGTGGCGCCCGCGCAGGTCCGGCGGATAGAAGCGGCCGGCCTTCTCGGCGATGTAGAGCATAATGGCGCCGGACTCGAAGACGCTGATCGGCGCCCCGCCGTCGGCCGGCGCGTGGTCGACGATCGCCGGCATGCGGTTGTTCGGGCTGATCTTCAGGAAGTCGCCCTCGAACTGGTCGCCGCGGCCGATGTTGCATGGCACGATGCGATAGGGGATCGCGCACTCCTCAAGCAGGATGGTGACCTTCTTGCCGTTGGGGGTCGGCCAGTAGTGGACGTCGATCATGGAAGGAAGCCTCCGGCGGCGGGACGGCGCGGAGCCTAGACCCGGGGCCGCGGCCCTCAACCCGACAAAATCTGCAAGCGGTTCAAGCCCCTCGCGGCGCGTTCGCAGAACGTTGTCTTGGCAGTGGCGCGCCGCGGGGCCATGATAGGGGATCGGGGGCAGGCGCGTGGGGCGATGAACGCCGCGCGGACGTGTGTAGAACCCCGGCGATAAGCCGGACATTGGGGGTGTGCTTTGGCTGCGCTAGACCTTCGGTCCCTGGTTTCGAAGCTGAACGATCCGTGCCGCCAGGCGCTGGAGGCCGCTGCGGGCCTGACGCTGTCGCGCACGCACTACAACGTCGAGATCGAGCACTACCTCTTGAAGCTGCTCGACATTCCGGGCAGCGACCTTGCCGCCTGCCTGCAGCACTACGGCGTCGACCAGGGCCGGCTGGCCGCCGACCTCAACCGCGTGCTCGACCGGCTGAAGACCGGCAACAGCCGCCCGCCGGCGCTGGCCCCCCAGATCGTGACCCTGGTCCGCGAGGCCTGGCTGCTGGCCTCGCTCGGCGAGGGCGCGCACCGCGTGCGCTCCGGCCACCTGCTGGCTGCGCTGATGAGCGACGACAACCTCGCCGCCGTGGCGCGCGAGGCTTCGGCCGAGTTCGGCAAGATTTCCGGCGAGGGCCTGCGCGCGGCGCTGGCCAAGATCACCGCCGACACGCCCGAGAGCCAGGCGCCCTCCAGCGGCGCGGCCGGGAGCGCGGCGTCGGGCGGTGGCGAAGGGGGCGCGGCGCGCGGACCGGTGGCCGGCGGCGCGCTCGACCAGTACACCATCGACCTCACGGCCCGGGCCAAGGAAGGCAAGATCGACCCGGTCCTGGGCCGCGATTCCGAGATCCGCCAGATCGTCGACATCCTGACCCGGCGGCGGCAGAACAACCCGATCCTCACCGGCGAGGCCGGGGTCGGCAAGACGGCCGTGGTCGAGGGCTTCGCCCTGCTGATCGCCGCCGGCGACGTGCCGCCGTCGATGAAGAACGTCTCCCTGCGCACCCTCGACATGGGCCTGCTGCAGGCCGGGGCCGGCATGAAGGGCGAGTTCGAGAACCGCCTGAAGTCGGTGATCGAGGAGGTGAAGGCCTCGCCCACGCCGATCATCCTGTTCATCGACGAAGCCCACACCCTGATCGGCGCCGGCGGCGCGGCGGGGCAGGGGGATGCGGCCAACCTCCTGAAGCCGGCCCTGGCGCGCGGCGACCTGCGCACCATCGCGGCCACGACGTGGGCCGAGTACAAGAAGTACTTCGAGCGCGACGCCGCGCTCGCCCGCCGCTTCCAGGTGGTCAAGGTCGAGGAGCCCGACGAGGCCAGCGCCATCGCCATGATGCGCGGCATGGTCGACACCCTTGAAAAGCACCACAAGGTGCGGGTGCTGGACCAGGCGGTGGTCGAGGCGGTGCGCCTCTCGACCCGCTACATCCCCGCCCGCCAGCTGCCGGACAAGTCGGTCAGCGTGCTCGACACCGCCTGTGCGCGCGTCGCCATGAGCCAGAACGCGATCCCGGCCCCGATCGAGGACCGCCGTCGCGACATCGCGCTGGCGACCACCGCCATCGGCATCCTGGAGCGCGAGCAGCTCTCCGGCGCCGACCATGCCGCCGAGCTGGAGGACCTGAAGGCCAAGAAGGCCACGGCCGAGCAGGAGCTGGCCGACCTCGAGGCCCGCTGGGAGCGCGAGAAGGCCATCGTCGCCGAGCTGCG
>DASZQQ010000338.1:0-2839 GCA_035549595.1 Caulobacteraceae bacterium | reverse complement strand
CCGGCCGCGAGGCCGACGGCTACCGCATCTTCGAGAAGTGGGGGCTCGACGCCGCTGTGATCGGCCGGACCACCGACACCGGCCGCATCGTGCTGAAGCACAGGGGCGAGGTGGTCTGCGACCTGCCGCTTGCGCCGCTATCGGACGACGCGCCGCTCTACGACCGGCCGTGGACGCCCCCCGCTGCGCCGGCGCGGCTCGACCCCGCGGACGTCCCGCCGCCGGCCGACTGGGAAGCGGCCCTGCTGAAGCTGATGTCCTGTCCGGACGTCGCCTCCAAGCGCTGGCTCTGGGAGCAGTACGATCGCCACGTCATGGCCGACACCCTGGAGGATCCGGCCACGGGCGCCGACGCGGGCCTGGTGCGGGTGCACGGCACGCACAAGGCGCTGGCCGTCACCTCCGACTGCACGCCACGCTACGTCCAGGCCGACCCCTACGAGGGCGGCAAGCAGGCCGTCGCCGAGGCCTGGCGCAACCTGACCGCCGTCGGCGCGACGCCGATCGCCATCACCGACAACCTTAACTTCGGCAACCCCGAGCGGCCCGAGATCATGGGCCAGATCGTGCGGGCCATCGACGGCATGGCCGAGGCCTGCCGCGCCCTCGACTTCCCGGTCGTGAGCGGCAACGTCAGCCTCTACAACGAGACCAACGGGGCGGCGATCCCGCCGACGCCGACGGTCGGCGCCGTGGGCCTCGTCGACCGCTACGAGGAGCACGCCGATTTCTCGTCCATGCGCGAGGGAAACACCCTGCTGCTGGTCGGCGTCAGCCGCGGCGAGATGGGCCAGAGCCTCTACCTGCGTGAACTGATGGGCCGCGAGGACGGCGCCCCGCCGCCGGTCGACCTCGCCGCCGAGAAGGCCAACGGCGACTTCGTGCGCGGCCTGATCAAGGCCGGCCAGGTGAGCGCCGTGCACGACCTCTCCGACGGCGGCCTGGTGATCGCCGCCGCCGAGATGGCGCTGGCCTCCGACTGCGGCGTCGAGCTCTCGGCGTCGAGCGCCGAGCATGCGCACCTCTTCCTGTTCGGCGAGGACCAGGCCCGCTACCTGATCGCCACCGCCGAGCCCGAGGCCGTCGAGGCCGCCGCGCTGGCCGCCGGCGTCAACCTGGCCATCGTCGGCAAGGCCGGCGGCCACGACTTCGCCGCCGGCGAGGGCCTGTTCCGCATGCCGCTCAGCCTGCTGCGCGAAGCCCACGAAGGCTGGATGCCGGCCTACATGGCCGGACCGTAGCAGCGACTCTTCCCCCTGCGGGGCAGGGGCTATCGCATATGGGCTGTGACGGCCCGCAAGGCGCCGAACGACCTGTCGGGGCGACCTCTGGGCGCCCTTCTCCCCACGCGGGAGAAGGTGTCGCCGCGGGCGACGGATGAGGGGGCTCCCTGGCCTCTCAGCGCGTGCTGAGGCCGACCAAGCCGCTGATTTTCCGGCAGACATTTTCCAGACCGCAAGTCCGCGCTGCGGCAGGCGCCGGAGGGCCCCCTCATCCGACGGCTTCGCCGCCACCTTCTCCCGCGTGGGGAGAAGGGACGCCAGAGGTCACCCGGTCCCCTGTCCCGCAGGCCACTGACGCACCGCACGCTCCCGGCCGAAGCCAAATGCAATTGCCCTGCCCTCTAGGAGACAAAAGCTGGATGCCGGCCTCGAGAGGACGAGGGCCTACTGTCCGCCCTTGGCCTCCGGGGGCGGTGGTTCGACCACGGCGGGCGCGGCGAGCGCCTTGGCCTGCCAGGGGTTCTGGCGCACGCAGCGGCCGCTGAGGTCGCCGCAGGCGCGGATCTCGCCGGTCGCGCTGTCGACCGTGACGATCACAGCGCCATCGTCCGCGCGCGCCGCCCCGTTCGAGTCGGTGGGGCCTGCGTCGCCGACCACGCGGCTCCAGGCCTCGCCCGGCGTGTAGACACCGACGCCCTGGAACCGGCCGCCGTGCGGCTTGCCGAAGTCGAGCCAGGCCGGTGCGCCCGCCTTCTTCTCGCAGCCCGACAGCGCCAGCGCTGCAACCACGGCCAGAGCCAACCTTCCGCGCATGGCGGACCTCGCGAGCGATCACGGACGCGTGATCAGGGCGCGCGATCGCCGGCGCCGGCCTCGCGCACCCAGTGGGCGTTCATGGGCTTGTCCTTCCAGGCCTCGCTGGCCCGGGCGGCGCCCAGCAGCGCCTGGCGCGAGGTGGTCGTGCAGACCGGGTCGCCAGGCTTCATGATCATGCCAGGCAGCGGGTGGCGCGTGCCGAGCGCGATGCGCCTGGGGTCCTTGGCCGGCTTCGGCGGCGGACCGCACAGCACCAGCCAGTAGGTCACGGCCGTGATCCGCCCCTGGCCGTCGAAGGCCGTGGGCCTGACCGCCGCATAGCCGTAGGGCGCGGCGGACCCGCCGGGCCCCGCCCCCGCCTCCTGGAACATCACCTGGGCGATGCGCGGGCGCCCGGCGGCGAGAACGAACGGAACGACGTCCCACTTGTCCTTGCCATCCTTGGTGTCGTGGCCGGTGATGCGGCCGGCCTCGACCACCCCGCCGCCGGCGCAGTCCGCCCACTGGACCAGGGGCTTGGACTCGTCGTTGGCGCACTCGCTGTCCTGGAAGGCCCAGACGCCCGGCCTCATCGGCGGCGCGCCCTGCTCGTCGTCGGCGGTGAACAGCGGCGCCTTGGTCACGACCACATTGCAGGCCGGCAGGGTCAGGAGGGCCAGCAGCCCCAGGGCGGCGCGCAGGCGCATCGCAAGTCCCCCGAAACGACCGCCCACGCATGGCGGCGCGCGCCAGACTAGGACCGAAGCTTGAGCGTGGCGAGGCGCATCCGGCGGCCGGCGGCCGGCGGCCGGCGGGCTACC
>DASZQQ010000337.1:0-9109 GCA_035549595.1 Caulobacteraceae bacterium | reverse complement strand
GAAGTGGTCGGCGTTCATGTCGGCCTGGGCGATCGCCAGCAAGCTGGCCCTGTTCCTGATCCAGTTCGCGACCATGCGCCTGATCGGCGCCCGCCGCCGCCGCGCCCAGATGGCCCTGGCGCCGGCCGCAGCCTGAGGCCTCTCTGGCGTCCGCTCCGCAAGGGGCGGGCGCCGTCACTTGGACCACGAAGCACGCCGGGGGGCGACGTTTTCCCCCCTAACGTCTCGCCAGAGGCGAGGCCGTATCTGGCGACGGAGGGCGCCGAGGAGGCGTGGCGCGCGCAGAGACAGCAGCGCCCCTTCGCGTTCTTCGCGTCCTTCGCGGTTCAACTTCGGAGCCCGACGCCTGCACCGACTGGAAGGATACCGCGAAGGACGCGAAGAACGCGAAGGGAGCGTGCGACGCTGAGCGAAGAACAGGGGCCACCGCGCATCGATACTTTCGCGCTGCGCGCGCAGCCACCCGGATCCCTTAGTGTGCTTGGTGGTGCAAGCCTTACTGAGCCGGAGCCGCAGCCGCAGCTGGCGCCGGGGATGGGTCGGGGTTGCCGATGTCGATCAAGCCCTTCCATTCGCCCTTGGCGTTCTTGCGCCAGACGGTGACGTAGCTGCCGGTCACCGGCGGGCGGGCGCCGTTGAGGGCGGTGGACTTCCAGACGCCCCAGGTGACGCCGAAGTCGCCGCCGCGCGAGCCCCAGGCCTCCTTGACGGTCCACTCCAGCTTCGAGTGCGCCGGCTGGATCCCGCCCATGGCCTCGTAGATCGCCTGCGAGCCCTTGATCGGCTTGGAGCCGTCGAACTGGGTGCCGTCGGTCTCGTCCATGTATTCGCGGAAGGCCTGCGCCGGCGGCACCGCCTGGGCGCGGGCGGCGAAAGCCTCGTCGGCCGCGCGCACGGCCGCGGCGGTGTCGGACGCGGTGTCGGCCAAGGCGAATGCAGGAAGCGCGAGCGCGGGCAGGGCAAGGCCGGCCGCAAGCGCTGCGGCGGTAAGGCTGAGTTTCATTCGGGAGATCCCCCTCATGTGTTCCGGCTGGGCGCGAACTTGGCCCGGCCGGAGCGCGCCGCCAAGTGACGAACCGGACATGAATCCGATGCGGGGAGGTGATGAGGGGACCATCCGGCCCCGACCTTCAGCTAGCGGGCAGGGCGCCGGCGGGGGCCTTGGCCAGCTTCGTACGCCGGGCGGCGGCCCGGGCGAAGGCGGCGTGGTAGTCGGGGTGTTCGGTCTTCATCCACCGGTCCCACCAGGTGAAATAGAGGCCGAAGTTGTAGCCGGCCTGGACGTGGTGCAGGTCGTGGTGGGTGGTGGTCGTCATCCAGTCCAGCCACGGACGGCCGTCCCGGCGCGCCGGCATCAGCTCGTAGCCGCAGTGGGCCAGGGTGTTGCGCGCGATCTGGTGGATGATGAAGAGGGGGATCACGCCCCACGGCGTCGGCACGGCCAGCGGCCAGATCAGCACGAACGAGACCATCAGCAGCGCCTCGCCGACGCTGAAGCTGTAGGCCGTGAACGGCGAGGGGTTGGCGCTGCGGTGATGGCGCCGGTGGACGCCGGCCAGGGCCCGCGCGTGCATCGCCCGGTGCGTCCAGTAGTAGTAGGCGTCGTGGCCCAGGATCATCAGCACCAGGCTGAGCCAGAACCACACCGGCCCCCAGGCATGGGCGAGGCCGGCGAGGGGATAGAGCCCGACCTTGGAGGCCAGGATCATGGCGATGGTCGCGGTGGCGAACACCGCCACCGAGCGCATCGAGACCAGGAACTCGATCACCAGCTGCCGCGCCGGCGGCGTCGCCTTGCGGATCTTGCGGTCCTTCAGCCGGTCCTTCAGGAACACCCACAGGATCGCCCATGTCGCGATCGAGAAGACGGCGTAGCGTCCCCCGTCGCGAACGACGCTCGCCAGCCACCCGCAGGCGACGTGCAAGAGCCAGGTCGTATCCACTTGGAGCGTCTGTAGCATGATCCCAGAAACGCAACTCAGCGATCCGGGAAGACTGGACGATCTGGATTAACGGCCGGCCTATTTTATTGGTGAACTGGCGATAAACCCTATTTTTGACATGGCGTACGTCGGTTGTTTGCGCGGCGCCTCCGAGCCCGGTGCGGACCTTCCAGAGCGCTCTACTCCAGCGGCGCGGCGAAGCGGCGCCAGGCGGCCTGGCGGGTCACGCCGAGGGTCTTGCCGATCTCGGCCCAACTGACGTCCCGCTCGCGCAGGAGATCGACCGTGTCCTGCATCGCCGCGTCGAGGGTCTCATAGGCCTTGTTGTAGCCGGCCAGCACCGACGAGAGGTGCTCGCTGGTCATCCGCTCAGGGATCATCATGTCGTGCGCCGCGACATCGGGCGTCTTGGCGATGACTGTCTCGCACAGCCGGACGCACTCGTCGCAGATGCTCACACCGGGGCCGAAGACGATCACCTTCACGTCGGTCTGCGGTTTGGCGCAGAACGAGCAGCGGAACAGCCGGGCGGGCTTCTCTTCAGCGGCGGTCATCAGGTCGCTCCCGTCAACGGAATGTTGACAGTCAACATCACGTTGACGCGTTTGTCAACTCAACGTTGACGTCGTCCCTTCGCTCAGGCGCTGCGCAGCGCCGCGATGGCGGCGGCCGTGGCGGCGGCCATTTCGCGCTCGATCCTCGCCGCCCCCTCGAACGGGACTCGGGCGCGGGTGAAGACGGCGACGGCGAAGGCGCGGCCGTCGGCGTGGGTGACGACGCCGATCTCGTTGCGGATGCGGCCGGTCAGCGAGCCGGTCTTGGCGGCGATGGTCGCCCCGGGCGGCAGGCCGACGCCGATGCGGGTGCTGTGCTGGCGAGCCATGACGCCACGAACGGCCGCGCAGGCCTCGGGCGCCGCGCCCTCGTCGGTCCAGATGGCCCGAAGCAGCCGGGTCATGTCGCGCGCGGTGGAGCGGTTGGTGCGCAGCGGATCGTAGGCGGCGCAGGTGTCGATGCGGGCGGCGTCGTTGCTGCGGTGCTGCGCGTCCTCGCCGAAGGCGCCGGTCTTGGCCGCGGAATAGGCGGCGTAGTCGGAAAAGCCCATCTCCCGGCCGATGCCATCCCAGATCGTCTGCAGGTCGCTCTCGATCACGGTCGCCTCGCAACCGCACCGGCGGGCGCGGGCGTTGATCCGGTCCACCCCCACGAGGCGGACGAGGTGGTCGGTGGCGGTGTTGTCGCTGATGGTCAGCATCAGGCCGCAGAGGTCGCGCAGGGAGATCTCGACCGGGTCGAGGAATTCCGTCAGGCCGCCGCCGCCGGCCGTATGGTCGCCGGGGATGATGACGAGGCGGCGGGCCGGATCCAGGGCGCCGTCGTGGGCCTGGGCGTAGAACTCCAGCGCGACCAGCACCTTGAACACGGAGGCGAGGACGACCGGCGCATCGGGGTCGACGCCGACGTCGCGGCCGGTGGCGAGATCCACGGCGTGCAGGCTCGCCGCGCAGCCCGCTCGGTCGAACCCCTCGGCAATCGAGCGCGCCGCCTGAAGGTCAGCGGGCTCGGTCACGTCGCCGCCTCAGAGCGTCTCGACGCCGCGGTCGATCGAGAGGACGCCGGTGCGGGAGACCTCGACCAGGCCCAGCGGGCGCATCAGGTCGACGAACTTGTCGACCTTGGACGGGGCGCCGGTGAGTTCGAAGATGAAGCTCTCGATGGTGGTGTCGATCACCCGGGCGCGGAAGATGTCGGCGATGCGCAGGGCCTCGACGCGGTCGGCGCCGGTGCCGCGCACCTTCACCAGCGCCAGCTCGCGCTCGACGCCGTTGGGGTCCTTGGTCACGTTCTGCACGTGACGCGTCGAGACCATCTTCTGCAGCTGGGCCTCGATCTGGGCCAGCACGTGCGGGGTGCCGCGGGTGACGATGGTGATGCGGCTGGTGTGGGCCTTCTGGTCCGTCTCGGCGACGGTCAGGCTCTCGATGTTGTAGCCGCGCGCGGCGAAGAGGCCGACCACCCGGTGCAGCACCCCCGGCTCGTTGTCCACGAGCACGGCGAAGGTGGCGAGCGCCTCGGTCTCGACGGCGTGGCCCATGTCGTAGGCCGAGGCGGGGGGTTCGACGGCCATCACGGCTCCTGCGGGCTTCTTCTCGAGCGGGCCCCGCGCTTACACCAGCTTCCGGCCGGCGTCATCGATCACGCCGCCGATATCGGTGACCTCTTCGCCGAGGATCATCTCGTTGTGGGCTTTCCCCGAGGGGATCATCGGGAAGCAGTTCTCGGCGTTCTCGACGCGGCAGTCGAACAGCACCGGCCTGGGCGTCTCGATCATCTCAATGATCTTGGCGTCGAGTTCGTGCGGGTATTCCGCGCGCAGGCCGACGCCGCCGAACGCCTCGGCCAGCTTCACGAAGTCGGGCAGGCTCTCCGAATAGGAGTGGCTGTAGCGCTCGCCGTGCAGCAGCTGCTGCCACTGGCGCACCATGCCCATCCATTCGTTGTTCAGGATGAAGATCTTGATCGGCAGGCCGTACTGGATGGCCGTCGACATCTCCTGCATCGTCATCTGCACGCTGGCGTCGCCGGCGATGTCGATGACGAGGCTCTTCGGGTGGGCGATCTGCACGCCGACCGCGGCGGGCAGGCCGTAGCCCATGGTGCCGAGGCCGCCGGAGGTCATCCAGCGGTTCGGCTCGTCGAAGTGGAAGAACTGGGCCGCCCACATCTGGTGCTGGCCGACCTCGGTGGTGATGTAGACGTCCTTGCCCTTGGTCAGCTCGTACAGCCGCTCGATGGCGTACTGCGGTTTGATCAGGGTGTCGGAGCGCCGGTAGGCGAAGCCCTTGCGCGCGCGCCAGGTCGCGATCTGGTCCCACCAGGGCTTCAACGCCTTCTGGTCCGGGGCGGGGCGCAGCTTCTTCCAGGCCGCGATCATCTGCTCCAGCACGTGGCCGGCGTCGCCCAGCAGGCCGATGTCGGCGCGCACGACCTTGCTGATCGACGACGGGTCGATGTCGATGTGGATCTTCTTCGAGCCCGGCGAGAAGGCGTCCAGGCGCCCGGTCACGCGGTCGTCGAAGCGCGCGCCGACCGCAACCATCACGTCGCAGTCGTGCATGGCGTGGTTGGCCTCGAAGGCCCCGTGCATGCCGACCATGCCCAGCCACGCCGGATCGCTGGCCGGGAAGGCGCCCAGGCCCATCAGGGTCGAGGTGACCGGCGCGCCGGTGAGCTTGGCGAACTCGCGCAGCAGCTGGCTGGCCTTCGGCCCGGCGTTGATGACGCCGCCGCCCGTGTAGAGGATCGGCCGGCGGGCGCCCGCGATCAGGGCCACCGCCTCGGCGATGCGGCCGGGATCGGCGTCGACGCGTGGGTGGTAGTTGTGGCTGGCGCGCGCCTTGTCGGGGCCGACGTAGGGGGCGCTGGCGAACTGGACGTCCTTGGGGATGTCGATGACCACCGGGCCGGGGCGGCCGGAGGTGGCGATGCGGAACGCCTCGTGGATGACGTGCGGCAGGTCGGCGGCGTTCTTCACCAGGTAGTTGTGCTTGGTGCAGGGCCGGGTGATGCCGACCGTGTCGCACTCCTGGAAGGCGTCGGTGCCGATCAGGTGCGTCGGCACCTGGCCGGTGATGACGACCAGCGGGATGGAGTCCATCAGCGCATCGACGATGCCGGTGACGGCGTTGGTCGCGCCAGGGCCGGAGGTGACCAGGACGACGCCCGGCTTGCCGGTCGAGCGCGCATAGCCCTCGGCCGCATGGGCCGCGCCCTGCTCGTGCCGCACCAGGACGTGGCGCAGGCGCGGCTCGTGGAACAGGGCGTCGTAGATCGGCAGCACCGCGCCGCCCGGATAGCCGAAGAGGTCGGTCACCCCCTGGTCGACCAGGGCGCGGACGACGATCTCGGCGCCGGTCATGATCTCGGCGGCGTCTTGGGAGGCTTCGAGGGCGGGATGGGCGGTCATTGGGAAGGATCCGAGGGCTTGGAACAAAGGCAAGAAAAAAGGCCCTCCGAGGGGCCTTGGCGCACGCGACCGGCTATGACGGGAGCGTCATACCCCCGCCGAAGTCGGCCGCCCAATAAGTACGATCGCGCGCATGCGCCTTGCTCCAAAAGCTCGCGGGAGGAATGCCATTCTATGCCGGGCGCGTCAAGGACGGCGCCAGCGCAAGAACCTGCCCCCACTGCGTCTCGAGGTCGCCCCCGGTGATCCGCGGCCAGTCGGGCGTCTGGTTGCGGAACCAGGTCATCTGGCGCTTGGCGTAGTTGCGCGTCGCCTGCTGCGCCGCCGCCAGCGCCTCGGCGCGGGTGACGCGGCCGGCGATCCAGTCGCCGATCTCGCGCACGCCTACGGCCTTCATCGCCGGCAGGGCCGGGTCCAGGTTCCGGGCCAGCAGCGCCTCGACCTCCTCGGCGGCGCCCGTTTCGAGCATCGTCTCCAGGCGCGCATCGCAGCGCGCGTAGAGCGCCGCGCGGTCCGGCTCCAGCACCAGGGCCCGCCAGCTTCCGGGCTCCAGCGCGGGTTGGGTGTCGGCCTGCCAGGCGGTGAGCGAACGGCCGGTGGTCTCGGCCACCGCCACCGCGCGCAGCAGGCGCTGCAGGTCGCCCCGGGCGATGCGCGCCTCTGCCTCGGGATCGAGGCGGGCGAGGCGGTCGCGCAGCGAGAGCTCGCCGTTGTCGCGGGCCAGGCGCTCCACGACCTCGCGCGGGACCTTCGGAATCTCGGCCAACCCCTTGGTCAGGGCGTGGAAATAGAGGCCGGTGCCGCCGACGACCACGGCCTTGCGCCGCCAGCGGGCGATGTCGTCCAGCTCCCGCCGCGCGGCGTCCAGCCAGCGCCCGACGGACCAGCCGTCGGCCGGGTCGGCCACGCCGAACAGGTGGTGCGGGGCCAGGAGGCGGTCGTCGCGCGGTGGGGCGGCGGTCAGGATCTCCAGCCCGCGGTAGAGCTGCATGGAGTCGGCGTTGACCACCTCGCCGCCGATCGCCTGGGCCAGGCGCAGGGCGAGCGCCGACTTGCCGCTTGCCGTAGGCCCGGCGATCAGCCAGATGCGGGGCTCACCTTCGGCAGGTTCCATGCGCCTCGTCCTGACTCTCGTCTGCCCCGACTACGACACCCTGCAGGAAGCCCTGCCGATGGCCCTGGAGGCCGTCGCCATGGCGGGCAAGCCCGTCGAGGACACCGACATCCTCGGCGACGGCGCCGTCGACATCTTCGTGCAGGGGGAAGATCCGACCATCCTGCGCGCCCACGCCGAGAGCCTGCTGCAGACCCTGCCGGCGGACCTCTGCGCCCAGATGGTCGACGGACGCAAGAAGCGCCTGCTGGTGGCCGACATGGACTCCACCATCATCGGCTGCGAGTGCCTGGACGAGCTGGCCGACTTCGCCGGCCTGAAGGCCGAAATCGCGGCGATCACCGAACGGGCGATGCGCGGCGAACTGGAGTTCGAGGCCGCCCTGCGCGAGCGCGTCGGCATGCTGAAGGGCCTGCCGCTGGACGCCCTGCAGCGGACCTTCGACGAGCGCGTGCGCCTGAACCCCGGCGCGCGGACCCTGGCCAGGACCATGACCGCCGGCGGCGCGCGCTGCGTGCTGGTCTCCGGCGGGTTCGAGTTCTTCACGCGCCGGGTCGCGGCCGCGGCCGGCTTCGCCGCCGAGCGGGCCAACCGCCTAATCGACGACGGGGCCACGCTGACGGGGGAGGTGGCCGAGCCGATCCTGGGCCGCGCGGCCAAGCTCGAGGCTCTGCGCTACGAGGCGGCCGAGGCGGGCCTGACCATGCACCAGACCATGGCGGTCGGCGACGGGGCCAACGACCTGGCCATGATCGAGGCCGCCGGTCTCGGCGTCGCCTATCGCGCCAAGCCGATCGTCGCCGGCCAGGCCGACGCCAAGGTCGACCACGTCGATCTGACGGCCCTGCTGTACTTCCAGGGCTACGGCGCGGATGAATTCGTCCACTGAGCCGCTGCCCGCCGCCGGGCAGGTAACTTTACGGAGGGCCGCGGCGAAGCTCAGATCATGAGCGCCATGACCTATCGTCCCGAACCCTGGCACGACGCCTCGCCCGCCGATGTCGATTGGCTGGAGGAGCGGCTCTACGCCTTCAACGTCGCCGCCACGGGGCGCACTGACGGCGAGGGGCTGGGGTTCGTGATCCGCGACGAGGCCGGCGAGGTGATCGGCGGCGCGGCCGGCTACACCTGGGCCGGGATCTCCGAGATCCGGCAGATGTGGGTCGACGAGGCGCATCGCGGCGCGGGCCTCGGGCCGGCGCTGCTCGAGGCCATGGTCGAGGAGGCGCGCCGCCGCGGCGTCAAGCGCGTCTACGTCGCCAGCTACGACTTCCAGGCGCCCGGCTTCTACGAGAAGGCCGGCTTTATCCGCATCGCCGAGTTCGACGGCTGGCCCGAGGGCCATGTCAACGTGATCCTCTGCAAGACTCTGGAATAGGTGCTAGGGAGCCGCATGGTCCTGCCGCGCCCCGTTTCCGCCGTCGTCTTCGACATGGACGGCCTGCTCATCGACACCGAGGTCGTCTACCGAGAGGCCATCATGGCCGCCGCCGCCGCTTGCGGCGTCGACCTGCCGCTGTGGCTGTTCCACCGCATGATCGGCGCGCCGATCACCCAGAACCGCGAACTCCTGATGGCCCACTACGGCGAGGGCTTCGACTTCGACGGCCTGATCGAGGCGGCCACGCACCGCTTCCACGACATCTTCGCCCTGGAGGACCGGCTGAAGGCGGGAGTCGTCGAACTGCTCGACCACCTCGACGAGGCGGGCCTGCCGCGGGCGATCGCCACCTCGTCGGGGCACGATTCCGTCGAGCGGCACCTGCGGCCCAACGGCGTCCTCGACCGTTTCCACGCGGTCGTGGCGCGCGGCGACTACGTCAACGGCAAGCCGGCGCCGGACCCGTTCCTGGCCGCCGCGCGCCGCCTCGGCGTCGCGCCCGAGGCGTGCCTGGCCCTGGAAGACTCGCACAACGGCATCCGCGCCGCCCATGCCGCCGGCATGATGGCGGTCATGGTCCCCGACCTGCTGGAGCCCACCGAAGAGATGCGCGCCCTCGCCGTCGCCATCGCGGACAGCCTGCACGACGTCCGCGAGTGGCTGGCCGCGGCGCGCTCCAGCTCTTCCCCCTCTCTGGGGGAAGT
>DASZQQ010000336.1:0-7496 GCA_035549595.1 Caulobacteraceae bacterium | reverse complement strand
CCTGCGCCGCGACCTCGTCCCGACCCGCGACCAGCTGAAGCCCGGCCACGTCCTGCACGAGATCCTCGACCACGCCCGCTTGCGCTTTCCGAAGGGGGAGGAGGCGCGGCGCTACAACGTGCTGCAGAAGGGCGCCTATCTCGGCGTGGTCCTCGTGCTGCTGCCGCTGATGCTGCTGACGGGCATGACCATGTCGCCGTCGCTGGACGCGACCTTCCCGTGGCTGCTGGACCTGTTCGGCGGGCGCCAGTCGGCGCGCTCGATTCACTTCATCACGGCCAGCCTGATCGTCGCCTTCGTCGCCGTGCACCTGGTGATGGTCGTGCTCTCGGGCCTCTGGAACAACCTGCGCTCGATGATCACCGGCCGCTACGCCATCGAAACCCCGGAGGCCCGCCCGTGAAAGCATCTCTGCCCCGCCGCGGCTGGCTGCAGGCGGCCGGCGCCAGCCTCATGGGTGCGGTCCTCGCCGGCTGCGACCGCATCGCCGAGGCGCCGAAGGTGGTGAATGTTCTGGACGCCGCCGAGGGCCTGAACCGCCGCGTCCAGCGCCTGATCGGCCGCCACGCCCTCGCCCGCGAGTTCGCCGAGGCCGACATCTCGCGCGACTTCCGCCCCAACGGATCGGTCAATCCCGCCGACGCCGACTACCGGGCCCACGCCGAGAATGGCTTCGCCGACTGGCGCCTGGTGGTGCACGGCCTCGTGGAGCGGCCGCTGTCGCTCAGCCTGGACCAGGTCCGCGCCCTGCCGGCCCGCACCCAGATCACCCGGCACGACTGCGTCGAGGGCTGGAGCTCCATCGCCAAGTGGCAGGGCGCGCGGCTGGGGCCGCTGCTGGCCATGGCCGGCCTGAAGCCGGCGGCGCGCTACGTTGTCTTCCACTGCGCCGACACCCTGGGCGCCCCCACCGATCCGGGCGCGGGCAAGTACTACGAGAGCCTCGACCTCACCGACGCCCTGCATCCCCAGACCATCCTCGCCTGGGCGATGAACGACCGCCCTTTGCCGATCCCGCACGGGGCGCCCCTGCGCCTGCGGGCCGAGCGGCACCTCGGCTACAAGCAGGCCAAGTACGTGATGCGGATCGAGGCTGTGGACCGGCTGGACGCCATCGCCGGCGGCAAGGGCGGCTTCTGGGAGGATCGCGGGTACGAATGGTACGCCGGCGTCTGACGTCCGCCTGAGGCGAGCTGTCGCATGTGGCGCGGAGGCCGCGGCGGCGTCCTGGCCCCAAGGAGAGGGCGCGGGGGGCGCGCCTCGCCGTCCGCCAGCGGCGACGAGAGGGCGATGACGTTCGAGTTCATCTTCGAAGCCGCGGGCGGCGGGACCCAGAGGAGCGTGCGCGTGGCCTGCCACAGCCTGGACAGCGCGCGCCGCCGGGCCAAGGCCATGCTGGCCGTCCGTCCCGGCGACGCCAGGGTCCTGATCCGCGAGCCCGAGGGCCTGATCGGCCAGTTCACGCGGGCGGACCTCGGCCGGGCGGCATAACCGATTTGGGGATATTGGCGCGCCGTCGATTTCGGTCTTGACGCAACTCAAGGCGAGGGGGCCGCGCCCCCGCCATCCTTCCGATCATTGGAAGGAGCCCGTGGGCCATGGCCCGGTACGTGATCAATTTCTTCAACGCGGACGGGGGAATCCACCACAGCCAAGTGGTCGATTGCGCCAGCGACGACGAGGCGATCGAGGCGGCCGGCCGCACCAACTACCTGTTGCCGATCGACATCCACAAGGGCGGCCGGCTCGTGGTCCGCGTGCCGATCTCCCGGCTCGCCCGGCGCGGCGACTGCCGCCCCGGCCACTGACCGGAACAGCGGCCGCTGACGCCCGTTCTTTTCGCCACCGAGGGAGGAGCAGCCATGACCGCCCGCGAGCGCCGCAGCTTCAAGCCCCGCGACACCATCGACCTGACGAGGTCCTCGGACGTCCGCTACTGGACGCGCCGCCTTGGCGTCACGCCCGAGGAGCTGCGCGTGGTCGTCGAGCAGGTCGGGGACTGCGCCGCCGCCGTGGCCACCGAGTTCGGCGTGCCGCTGACCGCGGCGTAGCGGGCCTCGCCCGGCGGCGCCTGTCCCCCCGCGATCCGATCAGCCGGCCTTGTCGAACAGCTTGGCCCAGCGGCGCTTGGTGCGCGTCTTCCAGGCGCCGCGGTGGTAGGCGTCCGAGCCGATCAGCGGCACCACCGTCGTCGCCTCGGCGAACACCATCTGCTCCCAGGTGACGTCGACCTTGCCCCAGGAGCAGGCCTCCTTGAGCGTCGACGACGAGCAGGCGCCGTCGCGCACGTCGGCGACCGTGATCTGCACCGCGTACTTGTGCATGTCGGCCTCGACCCCGAGGATCTCGGCGCAGACCACCGTGTCCTGGGCGAAGTTCTTCGGCACCCCGCCGCCGACCATGAAGAGACCGGTCGTCCCGGCAGCGATCTTGACGTCGGTCAGCTCGCGGAAGTCGGCGATGGCGTCGATGGTGACGTAGGGCTGGCCCGCCTTCATCCGCTCGACCTGGTGCTTGACCAGGCCGAAGCCGGCCGAGGAGTCGGTGAACGCCGGGCAGAAGATCGGCGCGCCTTCCTCGTAGGCGGTCTGGATCAGGCTGGCCGGCTTCTTGGCGTTGCCGGCGGCGAGCCAGCGGCCCATCTCGTGGATGAACTCGCGGCTCGAGTAGGGGCGCGGCTCGAGGCTGTCGGCGATCGCCTTGATGGCGTGGTCGCAGGCCTGCAGCTCTTCCTCGTCGATGTAGGTGTCGTAGATGCGGTCGATGTAGAGCGCGCGAAGGTCGCGGTCGTCGACATTGGCCTGGGCCTGGTAGTGCTTGAAGCCGAGGGCCTCGAAGAAGTCCATGTCGACGATCGAGGCGCCTGTGGCGACGATGACGTCGGCCATGCCGTACTTCAGCATGTCGCGGTAGACGTGCATGCAGCCGCCGGCGCTGGTCGAGCCGGCCAGCGTGATCCACACCGAGCAGTCCTTGTCCTCCATGGCCATGGTCAGGATGTCGGCGGCGCGGGCGGTGTCGCGGCTGGTGAAGCTCATCTTGCGCATGGCGTCGATCACCGGCCGCGCGTCGTAGGCGGCGATGTCGACGTGCTCGACGACCTTGGAAAGCAGCTCGGCCTTGGTGTTCGGGGCGGGAGCGTTCATCGCGTGGGTTTCCCTTCGAGGTGAAGCGCCCGTCGTTGGCAAGGAAGGCCCCGGCCGGACGGAGCGACGGCCGGGGGCGTTGGCAGATGTGGCGGGCTCTCTCGTCCGCGAGGGCGCCGGTGTCAATCGCGGGGGCGTCACATGAGCTTGCGACGGTAGGCGTAGCGATAGAGTTCGGCCGTGAACCCCAGGCGGCGGTAGAGGGCCAGGCCCGGGGCGTTGGCGGCGACCACCTGCAGGCAGGCCTCGGCCGCGCCGGCGCGCCGGCCCCAGGCCAGCAGCGAGCCGCAGGCGCGTTCGGCCAGACGCCGGCCGCGCTGGGCCGCGTCGGTCACCACCATGTTCAGCACCAGGGTGCGGTCGTTGATCGCGCCATAGGCCAGGGAGGCCAGCGCCCCGTCGTCGCCGCGCACGCCGGCGAAGGCGCCCGGCAGCACGGCCGAGGCGAGGATGCGCCGGCGGCCGGCGGCGTCGGCGGGCGTGTCGCCCTGCAGCCGGTCCTTGGCGTCCAGCCACTCGTCGCTGGCGGCCCCCTCGATCAGCTCGGCGTCGTAGTCGCCCGCGCCGTCCTCCAGGCCGCGCCAGACGACGCAGGTCTCGTCCTCGGCCGCGCCGTAGCCGGCGTCGTCCAGCACCGCGGGCAGGTCCGCCTCGGCGAACGGCGAGAGGCGGAAGCAGGGCTCGATGCCGTTGCGCGCGAACAGGCCCTCGCAAACCGCGACCTTTTCGGCCAGGCCTCGCCCTATCCCCGGGCGCAGGGGGTTCACGGAATTGGCGCGCTTGGTGTGGCCGTCGGCGAAGCGCAGCAGCCAGCCGTCGAGCAGGATCTGGCTGGGCGCGGGCCAGGCGTTCAGAGTCGCCTCTTCGGCCCGCCGGATGCGGGAGGGGGTCATGGTCGTGGGGTCCGTAAGCGGGAAAGCAGCGAAAGGGGGACAGGATCTGGATCCTGTCCCCGGCTCGGGTTCGAAACGGGAGCGAAGCCCTCCGTTCGCTACTTGCGTCGTCGCTTGCGGTTCTTGGCCTTGGGCAGGCTGACGATGTCGGCGGTGTCGCTCTTCGGCGCCGGGATCGAGCGCGGCGCCAGGCCGTACATCGAACCCATCGGCGCGTCGTCGACCACGGCCTCGTCGATATCGCCGTAGCCGTTGAAGCGCGTCGTCATCGCCGAACCGTAGGCGCCCAGCATGCCGATCTCGACGTAGTCGCCTTCGTCGATGTCCTCGGGCAGCCAGAACGGGCCCTGCATCACGTCCACCGAATCGCAGGTGGGGCCGTAGAGGCGGAACGGCCGTAGCGAGCGCGACGGCTCGCCCTCGGCCCGGTGCATCTTCACCGGAAAGGGCCAGCGCGCGTGCGCCGCGTCGAACAGCGTGCCGTAGGCGCCGTCGTTCAGATAGAGGGCGTCGCCCTTCTTCAGCTCGACCTTGGCCAGCACCGAGGCGCCTTCGGCCACGAGGGCGCGGCCGGGCTCGCACCACAGCTCGGTGGTCTCGTGCACCATCATCTCGGCGAAGCCGCGATCGATGGCGGCCATGTATTCCGTCAGGTCGGGCGGGACCATGCCCGGATAGACCGACGGGAAGCCGCCGCCCACGTCGATCACGTCGGCGAAGACGCCGGCGCGGACGAGGGCGCGCGAGGCCTGGGCCATCGCCGCCTGGTAGGCGGAGGGGCGCATGCACTGGCTGCCGACGTGGAACGAGACGCCCATCAGCTCGTCGGTCGCCCGGCGGGCGGCCAGCAGCAGGGCGGGGGCCTGGTGGGCGTCGACGCCGAACTTGCCGGACAGGCTGTAGGCCGCGCCCTGGGCGTCCACCGCCAGGCGGACGATCAGGTTCAGGTCCTTGGCCTGGCCGGTGGCGTCGAGGATCTTGGCCAGCTCGTCATGGGTGTCGAGCGCGAAGGTGCGCACGCCATGCTCGAAGTAGGCTTCCGAGATCGCCCGCCGGCTCTTGACCGGATGCATGTAGGCGAGGCGCGCCTTCGGGGCGTGCGCGCGGACGAGCTCGATCTCGGGGATCGAGGCCACATCGAACGCGTTCACCCCTTCCTTCGCGAGGGTCTGGATGACCCACGGCGAGGGATTAGCCTTCACGGCGTAGAGGACGTCGCCTTTGAAATGATCCTGGAACCAGCGCGCCGCTAGGGCCACGGCGCCCGGTCGCACACAGGCGACAGGGCGTTCCGGCGACCGCTCGCGGACCAGGCCCAGGGGCGTATGGTGATCGTGCACCTCACGCAACCCCCAACGAATTGTTGAACCCAGACCGGCGTTAGCAGCGCTTGTCAGGACATCGGGTCCGCCGGAGCCGTGCGACATAGGGAAGTTGTCCACAGATGTAAAGGGCGAATAGACCCCGGGGACAAAACAGGTGCGGACGCTTCGTCCTGGCGGAGAGAGGCGCTTCCCGCCGTGCGCGACCCATCTGGACCACTTGCACGGCGCCTGTCATGAAACCGTTGCGGGGCGTGGCGAAGAACGGCTGCGCCCTGTAGCTTGCCAAGCCCGCGACCTGAGGAACTTCCGCCGCCCATGTCGTCCGCCGCCGTGCTCTCCGTGCGGAGCATCTCCAAGACCTACGGCCAGCGGCAGGCCCTCGACGGGGTGTCGCTCGACGTCTCGCGCGGCGAGATGATCGCGCTGATCGGCCCGTCGGGCTCGGGCAAGTCGACGCTGCTGCGCTCGATCACCGGCCTCAACACGGTCGACGCCGGCGAAGGGACGGTCACCGCCTTCGACAGCCAGATCCAGGCCCGCGGCAAGGTGTCGGAGAAGGTGCGCGAGGCGCGCGTGCGCATCGGCTTCATCTTCCAGCAGTTCAACCTCGTCGGCCGGCTGACGCTGTTCACCAACGTCGCCCTGGGCTCGCTGGGACGGATCGGCTTCTGGCGCGGGCTTTTCGGCCTTTGGCCCGCGGAGACGAAACAGGCGGCCATGGCGGCCCTGGCGCGCGTCGGCGTCGCCGACTACGCCGGCCAGCGCGCCAACACCCTCTCCGGCGGCCAGCAGCAGCGCGGCGCCATCGCCCGCGCCCTGGTGCAGCGGGCCAAGATCATCCTCGCGGACGAGCCGGTCGCCTCGCTCGACCCGGTGTCGGCGCGCAAGGTCATGGAGATCCTGCGCGAGCTGAACACGGACGATGGCCTGACCGTGATCGTCACCCTGCACCAGGTCGACTACGCCCTGCGCTACTGCGACCGGGTGGTGGCGCTGAAGGCGGGGCGGATCGTCTATGACGGCCCGGCCAGGTCGCTGGCCCGCGAGCAGCTCGTCGACATCTACGGGCCCGAGTTCGAGGACGTCTTCTGGGAAGGACCCCCGCAATGATCAGCCGCCGCACCCTGGGCGTCCAGGCGCTGGCCGCCGCCTCCCTCGCCGCCTGCGGCAAGGCCTCCGAGGGCGGGGGCGCCGAGCGCGAACCCGGCCAGGTCGTGTTCTCCATCCTGCCCACCGGCCCGGCCGCCACCGTGCAGAAGAGCTGGGAGCCGGTGCTCGCCGACATGGAGAAGATCACCGGCCTGAAGGTGAAACCCTTCGTGCCGTCGAACTACACGACCCTGATCGAGGCCATGCGCTTCAAGCAGACCGACTTCGGGTGGTTCTCCAACGAGACGGGGCTGGAGGCCGTGCGCCGGGCCGGCGGCGAGGTGTTCGCCCGCACCCTGGGCCCCAGCGGCGTCGAGGGCTACCAGTCGGTGCTGATCGTCAACGCCAAGAGCCCGATCACGATCGACACCATCCTGAAGTGCGACAAGACCCTGTCCTTCGGCGACGGCGACACCATCTCGACCTCGGGCCACGTGGTGCCCACGGCCTACTTCTTCGGCGAGCACGACATCCAGCCGGACAAGTGCTTCAAGGTCGTGCGCACGTCGAACCACAACGGCAACCTGCTGGCCGTCGCCAACGGCACCATCGACGTGGCTACCGGCAACACCACCTCGCTGCAGATGAACCGCGAGGCCGGGCGGCACGAGGCCGACAACGTCAAGATCATCTGGACCTCCCTGACCCTTCCGGAAGACCCGATCATCTGGCGCAAGGACCTCGACCCGGCGATCAAGGAGAAGCTGCGCCAGTTCTTCCTGACCTACGGCTCGGGCGACACGCCGGAGGCCGCCGCCCAGCGCGCCAAGCTGGCGCCGCTGCACATCGGCGGCTTCAAGGCGGCCGACAACAACCACCTGCTGGTGGTGCGCGAGATCGAGGCCCGCGAGAAGTGGATCCAGGCCAAGTGGGGCGGCGACGCGGCCAAGGCCGCCGAGGCCAAGAAGCAGCTGGACGCCATCACCGCCGAACGCGTCGCCCTGGAGGCGCGCACCCGCGCCCCGGCGGCCGCCCAGTAGCCG
>DASZQQ010000335.1:0-3653 GCA_035549595.1 Caulobacteraceae bacterium | reverse complement strand
AGCTGGTGCGCATCCTCGCCGCCCAGGCGGCCGAGGCGGCCGGCGACGGCGCCGCCGCGCGGCTCGCCTACACCGCCATGCTGGGCTTTCCGGAGATGCGCCTGGCCGCCCACCGCGGCCTGATGCTGGCCGACCTCGCCGACGGCGACCGCGCCGGGGCCCTCGGCCACGCCCAGGCGGCCTACGCCCTGGCCCGCACCGCCCCGTGGGCCTGGCGCGCCGTGCTCGACGAGCGCCTGGAGGCGGCCGACTGGAACGCCGGCCTCGGCCTCGTGCAGGGGGCGCTGGAGCGCAAGATCATCACCCCGGTGGTCGCCGAGCGCGCCCGCGCGGCGCTGCGGGCCGCCCTCGCCGCCAGCCTCGAGCCGGTCGATGCGGCCGGCGCGCTCGAGCACGCCAACGCCTCGGTGAAGGCGAGGCCCGACTTCGCCCCCGGCGCGGTCATGGCCGCCCGCCTGCTCGCCGCTGCGGGCCGGCTGAACCGGGCGACGCAGGTTATCGAGACCGCCTGGAAGAGCCGGCCGCACCCGGCCCTTTCTCTCGCCTACCGCGACCTCGTCACCGACGAGACCCCGGCCGCGCGCGCCGGACGGCTGGCCGCCCTGATCGCCGCCAACCCCGACCACCGCGAGAGCCGCATCCTGCGCATCGAGCAGGCTCTGCTGGCCGGAGACGCCGCCGGCGCCCGCGCCGCGGCCCTGACCTTGGAATCCGAGCCCCTGACCCAGCGCCTGGCCGCCCTCTTCGCCCGCGCCGCCACCGCGGCCGGCGACGTCGACGCCGCCCGCGCCTGGATCGCCCGCGGGGCGGCCGCGCCGCAGGAGCCGGACTGGTCGGACCTCGACCCGGAGGGCAAGGCCTTCGCCTACGCCCCCGCCGACTGGGCGCGCCTGGCCGCCACCTACGCCGACACCGGCGAGCTCATCCACCCGCGCCTGGAGCGCCGCGAGCGCTCGCTGGGCGACCTGCCCCGCCTGCCCGCCCACTACGCCCAGAGCGCCGCCCTGCTGGGCCCCCCCGAGGCCGGCGGCCTGCCGCCCCCGATCGTCGACGACGCCGACTTCGCCGACGACCTCGCCGCCCTGCCGCCCGCGACCGAGTCCTCGGCCCTGCCGGCCGCCCGCGGCGCGCGCGCAGCGCGGGGCGGGGCCAAGACGCACTGAGCCGGGATCAGGCGAACCGCCTCGGGCGCGGCGCAAGCGCCCTTGGCGCCCGCGGCAAGGCCCGCTAAAGAAGCCCGACCTTTCGGCGGCCGGCTCCCGTCCGCCCTGGGCCGCCATAGCTCAGCCGGTAGAGCGGCGCATTCGTAATGCGTAGGTCGGGTGTTCGAGTCACCCTGGCGGCACCACCCTCGACCCTTTGCCACTCGCCTCACGGGCCTCGGAGCGGCCCGTGTGTCGCCCCTGCAATCCGCCCTCGGCCGGCGCTGAAGTATGAGATGAGCCGCGTCCCAGCGCTCATCCGGAGGCTTCATGGCCGGCAGTTCGTTCGCGGCGATCGACGAGCAGAGGTTCAAGGCGTTCCACTGGCGCGCGGTGGTGACGACGGGGCTGGGGGTGTTCTGCGACGGCTACGACCTGTCGTGCATCGCCCTCGTCCTGCCCCTGGTGCTGGCCTCGTTCGGCATCGACAAGCTGACGGGCCTGGAGAGCGCGGCCCTGTCGGCGTCGGCCCTGGTGGGGGCGGCGTTCGGCTCGCTGCTGTTCGGGGTGCTGGGCCAGTACGGGCGCAAGCGCTTCTACGGCTACGACGTGGCGATCCTGGCGATCGGCGCCGCGGCGCAGGCGTTCGCGCCGAACCTGTTGTGGCTGATCGGCCTGAGGTTCGTGCTCGGGTTCGGGGTCGGGGCCGACTATGTGCTGTCGCCGGTGATCATGGCCGAGCACGCCAACCGCGAGGACCGCGGCAAGGCGCTGGGCCTGGGCTTCGGAACCATGTGGCCGCTGGGGGCGCTGGCGGCGGGCCTGCTGAACCTCATCCTGCACGCGGCCGGCGTCAGCGGCGACCTGCAGTGGCGCATCGTGCTGGCGGCCGGGGCGATCCCGGCCCTGTCGGTGCTGTGGCTGCGCCGGCAGATGCCGGAGACGGCGCGGTTCCTGGCGCGCCTTGGCGACCAGGGCGAGGAGGCGGCCAGGGTGGTGGCCGAGATCGCCGGCGAAGCCGCCGCGCCGCCGCCGGCCGCGGACCGGCGCCCGTTCGGCCAGGTGTTCGCCCTGCATGCGCGGCACATCTTCGCCGGCGCCCTGCTCTGGATGATCTACGACCTGGTGGTCTACGCCGCGATCCTGTTCGGGCCGAACCTGATCGCCCAGGGCATGGGCCTGGCCCCGCCGATGTTCACCATCCTCCTGGAGCTGGTGTTCGTGCTGCCGGCCTCGATCGGCATGAGCTGGTGGCTGATCGACCGTCTGGGCCGCAAGCCGCTGCAGGTGTGGGGCTTCCTGGCCTCGGCCGTGCTGCTTGTGATCTTCGCGGCCCTGCAGTCGGACCTGAAGGCCGCGCCGCTGCTGGCGTTCGTGGTCTTCGGCCTGTTCAACGTCAGCCAGACGGGCCCGGGCCTGGTGTCCGGAGCCGGCGTCTACGGCGTCGAGCTGGCGCCGACCCGCATCCGCAGCGTCGCCCAGTCGATCACGGTGACCGCGGGCCGCATCGGCGCGGCGATCAGCGGCTTCGCCTTCCCGATCCTGTTCGGCCGCATCGGCGAGACCGCCACGGTCGGCATCCTGGCGGCTTTGGCCGTCGCCGGCGGCGTCCTCACCCAGCTGCTGGTGCCGGAAACCAGCGCCCGCTCGCTCGAAGATATCAACCTGGAGCCGGCGGCCGCGACGGCCGACGGCTGAGTGCGGCCGACGACAGCCCCGCTCAGCGCACGCGATAGCCGTTCACCTGATATCCGCTGGTCCAGATCGCTATGCTGTCGGGAACGTTGGCCCCCGTCCGCGGCCGGCGCTGGACGTTGTAGTCCCAACCGCTCTCGCCGCGCAGAAGACGGATGCCCGTTGGCCCGAAGCCTCCGCGCAGCTCGTCCGCCGTGGCTTGGCGCCAGCGGCCGTTGATCACGCCCTGGCTCTTGCTGTTCCAGGTGAAGGTGCCGTCGGGCCGGATCGTGATGTCGCCGGCCTGGGCGCCGATCTCCTGGCGCTGATAGACCCAGCCGTCGCCCGGCGCGAAGGTGACCGTGTGGCCGACCTGCAGGGTGCCCCAGACGCCGAACACGCTGTCATCGGTCGCGGCGACAGGGGGAGGGTCGATGGGGGGCGGGTCGACGGGGGGCGGGTCGACGGGGGGCGTGGCGCCAGGCTGGCCTCCGATACCGGCGGGCGCCGGAGGAACGTCGCCGGGCCCGCCGCCGGCGGGGACCCCGTTCGCCTCGCCGCCACCGACCGGCTGGGTCCAGTCATCCACCGCGTTGGTGCCGAGGTAGAGGATCTTGGACGCCTCGGCGATGTTCAGGCCGGGCTGGAACTCCTTGAAGTCGACCCAGATCTTGTCCGGGTCGACCCGCGTCACGCGGCCTTTGCGCGCCGGACTGCCGTCATAGGGGTTGTGATAGATCACCACCTCGCCGACCTGGTAGGCATGACCCGCGGCGAGGCCGGCGACCGGCGCGGCGAGGAGCGCCGCCGCTGCGATGATGGTGAACAGGCGCATCC
>DASZQQ010000334.1:0-13852 GCA_035549595.1 Caulobacteraceae bacterium | reverse complement strand
GGTCTCGGCCAGGGCCGCGCGGATGCGGCGGTTCTCGATCAGGTAGCCCAGCGGCTCGCCGTCGCTGCGGTCGGCGATCTCGGCGGCGTCGAAGCGCAGGGCGGCCGGCAGGGGCGGCGGCGCGGCCGCGCCGGGCGTGCGGCCGTCGGTGACCAGGATCTGCTCGATCCGCTGCGCGTGCGGGGCCAGGCGCTCGCCGGCCCCCAGCACCCGCCACTGGCGGAAGGCCGAGAACGAGATCGCCGAGGCGCGGCCGTCGAAGGTCGGGGCGGTCTGGGCGTCGAACGGCTGCGGGTCGACCAGCAGCACCTTCAGGCCCGCGTGGTTCAGGGCCAGGCCCAGGGTGGCGCCGGCCATGCCGGCCCCGGCGATGATGACATCGGCGTCCGCGCTCATGGGGCGCACCTATGGGCGTCGTGGGCCTTGCGGTCCAGCCTTGACAAAAAATGGACCGCCGGGTCCACTTTCCAGGTTTCCTCCCCGGCCCGGCGATATTCCGGGCGTTGCCAGTCCCGATTTGATCGAAGGGCGCGCGATGGCGATCCTGCCCAGGCGTTTCGTACCGCTCGCCGTCGGCGGCGTGATGGTTCTGGCCGTGGCCGCCGGCGCCGCCTGGTGGTGGACCGAGCGCCAGCGGTTCGAGAGCACCGACAACGCCTTCGTCGAGGCCGACATCGTCCAGGTCAGCCCGCAGGTGGCGGCCAACGTCGCCGAGGTGCTGGTCACCGACAACCAGCACGTCGCGCCCGGCCAGGTGCTGGTCCAGCTCGACCCCTCGACGATCCAGGCCCGGTTGGACCAGGCCGCAGCCAACGTCGAGAGCCAGGCCGCGGCGGTGAAGGCCGTCGACGACAAGGCGCGCCTGGAAGAGGCGATGATCGCCCAGCGCCAGGCCGGCGTCGCCAGCGCCGAGGCCCAGGCCGAGATGGCGCGCGCCGACATGGACCGCTACCGCGCCCTGGCCGGCCAGGGCTGGGCCGCGCCGCAGAAGATGCAGAGCCAGAAGGCGACCCTCGGCCAGGCGGCGGCGGCCGTCGACCAGGCCAGGGCTGCGCTTGAGGCCGAGCGCCGCACCGCCGCCGCCCTCGCCTCGAGCCGGGCCCAGACCGTGGCCCAGACCGCCGCCGCCCGCGCCGCCGCCGCGCAGGCGCGCATCGACCTGGAGCACACCGTGATCCGCGCCCCGATCGAGGGCGTGGTCGGCGCCCGCGCCGTGCGCGCCGGCCAGCTGGTGCAGCCGGGCATGACCCTGATGGCCCTGGTGCCGCTGGGGCGCACCTACGGTGTCGCCAACTTCAAGGAGACCCAGGTCGCGCGCCTGAGGATCGGCCAGCCGGTGGAGATCCGCGCCGACGCCTTCGGCAAGCGCGCCATCGCCGGACGCATCGAGAGCTTCGCCCCGGCCACGGGCTCGGAGTTCGCCCTGATCCCGGTGGAGAACGCGGTCGGCAACTTCACCAAGGTGACCCAGCGCGTGCCGGTGAAGATCGCCGTCACCGGCGGGCCGCTGGCCGCGGCCCTGCGGCCGGGCCTCTCGGTCGAGGTCAAGGTCGACGTGTCGGACCAGTCCGGGGTCAGCTTCGCCGACGCGGCCGGTGCGGCGGGCCGCCAGTTCGCCCGCCGCGGCGGGGAGCAGTGAGTGGCTGACGGCGCTCCCTCGGCGAAGGCCGCCGCGGCCCCCGCGGCCGCCCAGCCCGTCGCGGCGGTCGACGCCGGCGGCTTCTCGGCCGCGCCGCGCAAGGCCAACGGCGAGATCGACTGGCTGGCGCTGTACCTCGGCTTCTTCGCCATGGTCGTCGGCCAGTTCATGGCCATGCTCGACATCCAGATCGTCGCCTCGTCCCTGCCGCAGATCCAGGCCGGCGTCAGCGCCAGCGCCGACGAGATCAGCTGGGTGCAGACCGCCTACCTGATCCCCGAGGTCGTGATGATCCCGCTGTCGGGGTACCTCTCGCGCCTGTGGGGCACGCAGAAGGTGTTCATGGCCTCGTGCGGCGGCTTCGTCGTGATGAGCGTGCTGACGGGCCTGTCGAACTCCATTGACATGATGATCGTCACCCGGGCCCTGCAGGGGTTCATCGGCGGGGCGATGGTGCCGACGGTGTTCACGGTCACCTTCATGGCCTTCCCGCCGGAGAAACGGGTGGTCTCGACCACCATCATGGGCCTCGTCGTCACCCTGGCCCCGACCATCGGCCCGACGCTCGGCGGACACCTGACCGACCTGCTCGACTGGCGCTGGCTGTTTTTCATCAACGTGGTCCCCGGGATCGTGGTGCTGTTCCTGGTCGGGCGGTACGGCAACTTCGACCGGGGCGACCCGTCGCTGGCCAAGGGCTTCGACTGGCCCGGCCTGATCGTCATGGCCGCCTTCCTGATGAGCCTGACCTACGTGCTCGAGGAGGGGGCGAAGAAGAACTGGTTCGAGGACGACGCCATCCTCTGGCTGACCGTACTCACGGTCGTCTCCGGGATCGTCTTCGTCTGGCGCCAGCTCGACTACTACCAGCCGATCGTGCAGCTGAAGGCCTTCGCCGACCGCAACTTCGCCATCGGCGTTGCGATCAACTTCGCCAACGGCGCGGCCGTGTTCGGCGGCACCTTCCTGATCCCGCTCTTCCTCGGCCGCATCGAGCGCTACACCTCGTCCCAGGTGGGCACGACCATGGTCGTCTCGGGGCTCGTCATGTTCGTCATGGCCCCGATCGCCGGGCGCATCATCCGACGCTACGACCCGCGCTGGTCGATGGCGGGGGGCCTGCTGGTGTCGGCCGCCGGCATCTGGCTCGGCCACGCCATCAACCGCAACTGGGGCTTCTGGGAGTTCGCCTCCCTGCAGGCCCTGCGCTCGGCCGGCTCGATGTGCGCCATGATCGGCAGCCAGACGCTGGCCATGAGCACCATCGCCCCGGCGCTCGCCAAATCGGCCTCCAGCATCATCAACCTAGGCCGCAACACCGGCGGCGCCGTCGGCCTGGCGGTGCTGTCGAGCCAGCTGACGACCCGCACCGCCGAGCACATGGCCGACCTCTCGGCCCGCGTGAGCCTCGCCAGCGGCCGCGCCCAGGGCATGCTGCACGGCCTGTCGCAGCGCATGGGCGCCATGGGCGTACCCGACCCCGACGGGGCGGCGCGCAAGGCGTTCGACTACTTCATCGACCAGCAGGCCCAGATCCTGGCCTACGGCGACGGTTTCGCGCTGATGACGGCTGGCTGTATCGTGGCCGCGCTTGTTTCGCTGCTGGCCAGGCCCGGACCGCCCCAGATCTGGGGCGCCGGCGCAGCCAAGCCGGCCGATGCGCATTGAAGCTCGAGGACTGAAGCCCGTGGGGAGGGACGCTTAAGATGCCGCGCATCGCCGGCCCGATCGATCTGGCCAAGACCGAGGCCAACCTCGACGCCACCGCCGCGGCCATCTTCGAGAAGGGCCTGGCGGTCTCGGTCGACGAGATCGCCCGGCGCGCCGGCGTCTCCAAGCAGACCGTCTACAACCACTACGGCTCGAAGCCCGAGCTGGTCCGGGCCTTGATCCAGCGGCGCACCGACCAGATCACCGCGCCCCTGGACGTCCAGGGCGCCGACGCCCATCCGGAGGAGACCCTGGCCGACTACGCCCGCCTGCTGCTGGAGACGATCTCCATGCCCAGGGGCCTGGCGATCTTCCGCCTGATCATCGCCAGCGTCGGCTCGGACCCCGAGATCGGCCAGGCCGCGTTCCGCTCCGGCGCGCGGGCCTCGCGCATCAAGCTGACCGAATTCCTGGCCCGCGAGGCCGCCGCCGGGCGCCTGGCCGTCGAGGATCCGGCCGAGGCCGCCGACTTCTTCGCCGGCATGGTCGTCAGCCACCGCCAGCTGACCGGCCTCCTCGGCCTGCCGCTGGACCTCGACGCCGCCCACATCGACCGCATCGCCACCGAAGCGGCGCGGCGGTTCATGCGGGCGTACGCGCCTTAACCTCCGTCCCCTTCATGGGGAGGGACAGCGAAGCGCAGCTTCGCAGGGTGGGGAAGTCGGCCGGAGCAGGACGCCAACCGGTTGGCGCAGGCGGAGCGTCATTCTTCCCCACCCTGGCCGCTTCGCGGCCTTTCCCTCCCCATGAAGGGGAGGGAGGGCTCTACCCCTCGGCCTCTTCGTCCGGCAGGCCCATCATGTGGAAGCCGGCGTCGACGTGGACCACCTCGCCGGCGGTGGAGCGGCCGAGGTCGGAGAGCAGCCACAGGGCGCAGCCGGCGACCCCCTCCATCGAGGTGTCCTCCTTCAGCGCCGACAGGGCCCGGCCCTTGGCCAGCATCGAGCGGCCGCCGGAGATGCCGGCCAGCGACAGGGTGCGCATGGCCCCCGGCGAAACGGCGTTGACGCGGATGCCCTGGGGCCCGAGGTCGCGCGCGGCGTAGCGCACCGCCGCCTCCAGCGCCGCCTTGGCCACGCCCATGGTGTTGTAGTTCGGGATCGCCCGCTCCGAGCCGAGATAGGTGAGCGTGATGATCGCCCCGCCGTCCGGCATCATGCGCGAGGCGTGGCGCGCACAGTCGACGAACGAATAGGCCGAGATGCTCATGGCCTTCAGGAAGCCCTCGCGGGTGGCGTTCTCGACGAACGAGCCCTTGATCTGGTCGCGGTCGGCGTAGGCGATGGCGTGGACCAGGAAGTCGAGCTTGCCGAACGCCTTCTCCACCTCGGCGAAGGCCGCAGCGGTCGAGGCGTCGTCGCCGGCGTCGAAGGTGACGAAGGTCTTGACCCCGATGCTCTCGCCGAGCGGCCGGGCGCGCTTGTCGTTGACCTCGGCGTAGCCGAAGGCGAGCTCGGCGCCCTGGGCCGCCAGCTGGGCGGCGATGCCCCAGGCGATGGAATTGTGGTTGGCCACCCCCAGCACGAGGCCCTTCTTGCCCCGCATGAGGTCGCCCTTGGGCAGGTCATAGTCGTCGGCCATGGGTCGGCGGCTCCGCGCTCTTGAATCGTCGCCCGTTTGTGGACGGGCGGCGGGGGCGGGGCAAGCCTAGTCCGGCCGCGCCATGACCAGACAGCCGTTGGTGCCGCCGAAGCCGAAGCTGTTCGACATCACGGTCTCGAGCGGCCGGTCCTGGCGCTGGCGCACGATCGGCAGGTCGGCGAAGGCCGGATCGAGGTTGTCGATGTGGGCGCTCTCGGCGACGAAACCGTTCTGCATCATCAAGAGGCAGTAGATCGCCTCCTGCGCCCCGGCCGCGCCGAGGCTGTGGCCGGTCAGCGACTTGGTCGAGGAGATCAGCGGCGGGTCCTTGCCGAACACCTCGCGCACGGCGTCCATCTCCTTGACGTCGCCGATCGGGGTGCCGGTGCCGTGCGGGTTCAGGTAGTCGATGCGCCGCCCGCCGATGGTCTGCATGGCCAGGCGCATGCAGCGCGCCGCGCCCTCGCCCGAGGGGGCGACCATGTCGTAGCCGTCGGAGTTGGCCGCGTAGCCGACCACCTCGGCGTAGATCTTCGCGCCCCGGGCCCTGGCCCGCTCGAGGTCCTCGACCACCACCATGCCGGCGCCGCCGGCGATGACGAAGCCGTCGCGGTCGGCGTCGTAGGCGCGGCTGGCCACCGCCGGGCGGTCGTTGAACTTGCTCGACATGGCGCCCATGGCGTCGAACAGGGCCGACAAGGTCCAGTCCAGCTCCTCGCAGCCGCCGGCGAAGACCACGTCCTGCTTGCCCAGCGCCACCTGCTCGGCGGCCGCGCCGATGCAGTGGGTCGAGGTCGCGCAGGCCGACGAGATCGAATAGTTGATCCCGCGGATCTTGAACCAGGTGGAGAGCGTCGCCGACGGGCCCGAGCTCATCGCCTTGGGCACCGCGAACGGGCCGATGCGCTTGACGCCCTTGCTGCGGGCGATGTCGGCCGCCTCGACGATGGCGTGCGTCGAGGGCCCGCCCGAGCCGACGATCAGGCCCGTGCGCTCGTTGGAGATCTCGGCCTCCTCGAGGCCGGAATCGGCGATCGCCTGCTCCATGGCGATGTGGGCGTAGCCGGTGCCGGCGGCCAGGAACCGGGCGGCGCGGCGGTCGACCATCGCCTCCCAGTCGATCTGCGGCGCGGCGTGGACCTGGCAGCGGAAGCCGAGGTCGGCGTACTGCGGCGCGGCCACGATCCCCGAGCGCGCTTCGCGCAGGGAGGCCAGCACCTCGTTGGCGTTGTTGCCGATCGACGAGACGACGCCGACGCCGGTCAGGGCGACTCGACGCATGTCAGATTCCTTCCTCACCCATGCCGGACCGTTCAGACCAGGTCGTCGGCGTTGAACAGGCCGACCCTGAGGTCCTTGGCCTCATAGATAGGCTTGCCGTCCGCCTCCAGCACCCCGTCGGCGACCCCCATAACCAGCTTTCTGAGGATCACGCGCTTCAAATCGATGCGATAGACCACATGCCTCACTTTGGGTGTCACCTGGCCGGCGAATCGCACCTCGCCCACGCCCAGCGCCCGCCCGCGCCCCGGACCGCCCGACCAGCCGAGGAAAAAGCCCACCAGCTGCCACATGGCGTCCAGGCCCAGGCAGCCCGGCATCACCGGGTCGTTGATGAAGTGGCAGTCGAAGAACCACTGGTCGCGGTGGACGTCGAGCTCGGCGATCACCTGGCCCTTGCCGTGCGCGCCCCCCGTGGCGCTGATCTCGGTGATGCGGTCGAACATCAGCATCGGCGGGTACGGCAGCTGGGCGTTGCCGGGGCCGAACATCTCGCCCCGGGCGCAGGCCAGGAGCTCGTCGCGGGTGAAGCGGGTCTGGGTCATGGCGTTCATGTAGCGGGCGTAGCAGGAAGGCCGCGGCCCCTCAATTCTCTTGGGTCGCAGGCGCGGGCGGCGCGGCGGCGGGGGTGCGGCACTGGACGCCCTCGCGCGTGCCCCAGACATCGCCGCGGGCGACCCAGCCGGAGACGCCGCCGACGCTGACCTTGCACCAGTCGCCGCGGCAATGGTCGAGGCTGGCCAGCGCCCGGACGTTCAACGTCGCCGCCAGCGGCGCCGTCGGCTTGGCGAAGCGGCGGATCGGCGTCGGCTCGGCGCCGGTGGCGATCACGGTGCGGCGGCCGTCGACCATCGAGCGGTGCACCCAGACGAGGGCGCCGTCCGGATCGCAGATGCGCCGCCAGTCGGTGGTCTCCTGCACCACCTGAACCGGCAGGCCCTGGGCGTGGTAGACGAACAGGGTCTCGTAGTCCTTGCCCGGCCCCTTGCGGGCGTAGACCTCGCCGCGCTTGAGGCTGACGTAGCGCGGCACGCAGAAGCCGGAGGGCGTCTTCGCCTGCGCCGCCGGGCAGTCCTTGCCTTCGCCGCCCCTGTCGCCGCATCCGGAAAGACCAAGCGCCCCGATCAGCGCCGCGACAATAGGCGCCGCCGCCATCAGGCGCGGCCGGTTCTGTTCGCTTGCTTGGCCGAAGGAAACCCGTTTGCTAGAGGTCAGGACAAATCACCTCCGTCCGGAAACGCCTTTTCCCCCCCGCTCATGGCCCTTCGCAAGCCGAAAGTCGTCGTCACGCGCAAACTCCCCGATCCGGTGGAGACGCGCATGCGCGAGCTGTTCGACACCGAGCTCAACGTCGACGACGTACAGATGGGGCCCGAGGCCCTGCGCGCGGCCATGCAGCGCGCCGAGGTGCTGGCCTGCACGATCACCGACCGGCTGGGCAAGGACCTGATCGAAGGGGCCGGCCCGCAGCTGAAGCTGATCGCCAACTTCGGCGTCGGCGTCGACCACATCGACGTGGCCGCGGCCAATGCGCGGGGAATCTTCGTCACCAACACCCCGGGCGTGCTCACCGAGGACACCGCCGACCTGACCATGGGCCTGATCATGGCCGCGTCGCGCCGCATGGTGGAAGGCGCCAACGTCGTCCACGCCGGCGGCTTCCACGGCTGGACCCCGACCTGGATGCTGGGTCGCCGGCTCTACGGCAAGCGGCTGGGCATCGTCGGCATGGGCCGGATCGGCCAGGCGCTGGCCAAGCGCGCCAGGGCCTTCGGCCTTTCCATCCACTACCACAATCGCAAGCCGGTCAGTCCGCGCATCGCCGAGGAACTGGAGGCGACCTACTGGGAAAGCCTCGACCAGATGCTGGCCCGGATGGACTTCGTCTCGGTCAACTGCCCGCACACCCCGGCGACCTACCACCTGTTGTCCGCCCGCCGCCTGAAGCTGCTGCAGCCCCACGCCATGGTCGTGAACACCGCCCGCGGTGAGATCATCGACGAGGCGGCCCTCGCCGGGATGCTGGAGCGCGGCGAACTCGCCGGGGCCGGCCTCGACGTCTACGAGCACGAGCCGGTGATCAATCCGAAGCTGCTGAAGCTGCCCAACGTGGTCCTCTTGCCGCACATGAGCTCGGCGACCCTGGAGGGGCGCATCGACATGGGCGAGAAGGTGATCATCAACATCCGCACCTGGATGGACGGCCACAAGCCGCCGGACCGGGTGATCCCGGGGATGCTGTAGGAGCCCGGCTCCAGCGGCGCCCATGCCGGAGACCTCAGCCACAGCCCGCAACGCCCTCGTCGCCGTCGCCGTGGTGGTGGTCGGGGCGGCGCTGCGCTGGATGGCGCCGGTGGTCACGCCGCTGCTGCTGGCGATGTTCCTGATGGTCATGGTCGACGGCTTCGCCCGGGTGCTGCGGCGACGGGCCCCGGCCCTGCCCGGCCGCGCGGCCGTCGCAGCGGCCATCCTGCTGGGCGCCCTCGCCTTCGGCCTCTCGGTGTGGATCGTCGTCTCCTACGCCGGCGACTTCATCGACCAGATCTCGGCCTACGCCGACAAGCTGACCGGCCTGATGGCGCGGATCTCCGGCGATCTCGGCCTGCCGGCGCCGGAGAACCTCGGCGCCCTGTTCGACCGGCTGGACCCGACCCAGTACCTGGGCGCCGTCGCCCAGGCGCTGCAGGACTTCGTCTCCAGCGCCGTGCTCGTGCTGATCTACCTGGGCTTCATCCTCGCCTCGCGCGGGGCCTTCGAACGCAAGTTCGTGCGGCTGTTCCAGGCGCGCGACGGGCGGCACGAGGCGCTGCAGGTGTTCGTCCACGTGCGCGACAGCGTCGAGCAGTACCTGTGGATCCAGACCGTCACCGGCCTGATGATCGCCGCCGCCTCCTGGGGCCTGATGGCGGCCGTGGGCCTGCAGAACGCCTTCTTCTGGGCGTTCCTGATCTTCCTGGTGAACTATGTGCCGATCGTCGGCGCCGCGGCCGGCATCCTGTTGCCGGCGCTCTTCGCCCTGCTGCAGTTCGACGGCTACGGCGAGGCCGGGGCGCTGCTCGGCGGCCTGTGGCTGGTCACCTTCGTGGTCGGCAACGTCGTCCTGCCCCGCATGCAGGGGCGCAGCTTCAACATGGACCCGGTGGTCGTCCTCCTGTCCCTCGCCTTCTGGGGCGCGATCTGGGGCCTGCCGGGAATGTTCCTGTCGACGCCGCTGACAGTGCTGGCGATGGTGGTGCTGGCCCAGTTCGACGGCTCGCGCTGGATCGCGGTGCTGCTGTCGGCCGACGGCGACCTGGACCGCTGGCGCAGCGCCGCCAGGACGCCCGTGATCACGCAAGCGTGAGGGGCCTTTAAAGTCGCGCGACGAGCACTATTTGTAGTCGTGACCGGGCGGCCACACGGCCCGGTTGCGAACGGCGCGCTTGACCCCCCCTAGCGCCGGGCGCCTGGCAAAGCCCTCGCCATTCCCCCCCTGGCGAAGGGTGTCGCGCCGCCGGATCCCCCGTCCGGCGGCGCTTTCGTTTCGAATCCAGTAGTCCGCGCGCAATTTTCGACCGTGGACTGGCGCCGCGAACGGGCTAGGTTCGCGCCATGCCGCTGGACACCGATCCCGCCCGCGCGACCGCCGCCCTCGAAGACGCCTTCCGCGACGCCCTGAAGGGCGCCGGCGGCGCCGTGGCGGACGCCTTCATCGACCAGGTCCTCGAGGATTTCAGGCCCGAGGAGCTTCCCGGTCTTCCTGCCGCCGGCCTCGCCGCGGCGCTCGCCGACTTCTGGCGCCTGGCCGAGGGCTGGGACGGAGGGCCGCCGCTGCTGCGGCTGCGCCCCGACGTCGCCGCCGGGGCCGAGGGCGCGGACGTGCTGGAGATCGTCCAGGCCGACGCGCCGTTCCTGGTCGACAGCGTGATGGGCGAGGTGGCCGAGGCGCGCGGCGTCGTGCGGGCCATGTTCCACCCGGTCGTGCCGCTGGACGCCAGGCGGGCGTCGATGATCCAGGTGTGGCTGGAGCCGCTGGGCGACGAGCGCCGCGCGGCCCTGCTGGACGGGGTGCGCGCGGCCATGGCCGACGTCCGCGCTGCCGTCGACGACTTCCCCGCCATGCTGGGGCTGATGGCGCGCACGATCGGCGAGCTGATGTCGGCCGCGCCGCCCGAGGCGCCGGCCGCCCTGGCCGAGGACGTGGAATTCCTGCGCTGGATGGACGCCGGCCACTTCGTGTTCCTGGGCGCGCGCACCTACGACTATCCGCGCACCCCCGATGGCGGCTACGCCGCCGAGGAGCCGCTCTTCCAGCCGGAGGGAAGTCTCGGGGTCCTGCGAAACCCCGACAGCACCGTCCTGCGCCGCGGCTCCGAGCCGGCGGTGCTGTCGCCGGCCCTTCGGCGGCGGCTGGAGCACGCCGAGCCGGTGGTGGTGGCCAAGGCCAACCTTCGCTCGCGCGTGCACCGGCGGGTGTACATGGACTACGTCGGGGTGCGCCGCTACGGCCCCGACGGCAAGGCCTCCGGCGAGGTGCGCTTCGTCGGCCTCTTCACCGCCCAGGCCTACGACGAGCCGGCCCACACCGTGCCCCTGATCCGGCGCAAGGTGGAGCGGGTGCTGCAGCGCGCCGGCCACGCCCCCGGCAGCCACAACGCCGTACGCCTGGCCAACATCCTGGAGACCTATCCGCGCGACGAGCTGTTCCAGGTCGACGAGGACACCCTGCTCGAAACCGCGCTCGGCATCCTGCACCTGTCGGACCGGCCGCGGGTGAAGCTGTTCATCCGCCGCGACCCGTTCGACCGCTTCGTCTCGGTGCTGCTCTACGTGCCGCGCGAACGCTACGACCCGCGCCTTCGCCAGCGCGCCGGCGACATCCTGTCCAGGGCCTGGGGCGGGCGCATCTCGGCCTACTATCCCAGCTACACCGACGCGCCGCTGGCGCGGGTGCACTTCATCATCGGCGTCACCCCCGGCCATCACGCCGACCCGGACCCCGCGGCGCTCGAGGCGGCGGTGTCGGCCGCGGCCCGCACCTGGGCCGACGACTACGAGACGGCGCTGCGCGCGGCCCATCCCGAACCGGACGAGACCGCCGAGGCCCTGGCCGCCTTCGCCAACGCCTTCCCCCCCGGCTACCAGGACCGCTACGCCGCCGCCGAGGCGGTCGCCGACGCCACGGCGATCCTGGCCCTCCATGACGCCGACGACGTCGGCGTGCGCGCCTGGCGGACGGCCGAGGAGACCAGCCTGCAGTTCCGGCTGAAGCTCTACCGGCGCGGCGAGACGCCGATCCCCCTGGCCGAGGTGCTGCCGATCCTCGAGAACATGGGCCTGCGCGCCCTCGTCGAGGAAGGCTACGCCGTCGGCGCGGCCGGCGGCGACCAGCCGGTCTGGGTGCACGACTTCCTGCTCGAGGACGAGCACGGCGAGCACCTGGTGTTCGACGAGATCCGCGGCCCCTTCGAGGCGGCGTTCCAGGCCATCTGGACCGGCCGGGCCGAGAACGACGGCTTCAACCGCCTTGTGCTGGAACTGGGCCTGCCCTGGCGCGAGGCGGCGCTGGTGCGCGCCATGGCCCGCTATCGCCAGCAGTCGGGGCTCGACCCCAGCCAGCCCGTGCAGCAGGCGGCCGTCAGCGACCACCCGGGCGTCACGCGCCTGATCCTCGACCTCTTCAAGGTCCGGTTCGACCCGGCCATCGCCGCCGGCCTGGAGAAGCGGCAGGCGCAGGCCGCCGCCGTGCTGGCCGAGATCGAAGCGGCGCTGCAGGCGGTCGAGAGCCTGGACGCAGACCGCGTGCTGCGGCGCCTGGCGGCCCTGGTCGGGGCCATGACCCGGACCAACTACTTCCAGCTCGGCCCGGACGGCGAGCCGAAGCCGCACATCAGCTTCAAGGTCGCCAGCCGCGAGCTCGCCGACCTGCCGGCCCCCAAGCCGTTCCGCGAGATCTTCGTCTCGGCCCCGCACGTCGAGGGCGTGCACCTGCGCTTCGGCCCGGTGGCGCGCGGCGGCCTGCGCTGGAGCGACCGGCGCGACGACTTCCGCACCGAGGTGCTGGGCCTCGTCAAGGCGCAGCAGGTCAAGAACGCGGTCATCGTGCCCGTGGGCTCCAAGGGCGGCTTCTTCCCCAAGCAGCTGCCGCGCGGGGGCTCGGCGGACGCGGTCCGCGCCGAGGCGATCCGGGCCTACCGGACGTTCCTGTTCGGCCTCCTGGACATCACCGACAACATCGGCCCGGGCGGGGAGGTGATCCACCCGCCGGGCGTCGTCGTGCACGACGGCGACGATCCCTACCTGGTCGTGGCCGCGGACAAGGGCACGGCGACCTTCTCCGACATCGCCAACGAGGTCGCCGAGTCCTACGGCTTCTGGCTGGGCGACGCCTTCGCCTCGGGCGGCTCGGCCGGCTACGACCACAAGGCCATGGGCATCACCGCCCGCGGCGCCTGGGAGAGCGTCAAGCGCCACTTCCGCGAGCTCGGCAAGGACATCCAGAAACAGCCGTTCACGGCCGTCGGCGTCGGCGACATGTCGGGCGACGTGTTCGGCAACGGCATGCTCTTGTCGAAGGCCACGCGCCTCCTGGCCGCCTTCGACCACCGCCACATCTTCGTCGACCCCGACCCGGATCCGGCCGCCAGCTGGGTCGAGCGCAAGCGCCTGTTCGATCTGCCGCGCTCGTCCTGGGACGACTACGACAGGAGCCTGATCTCGGCCGGCGGCGGCGTCTGGGCGAGGTCGCTGAAGTCGATCCCGGTCAGCGCCGAGATGAAGACCCTGCTCGATATCAGGGCCGACGAACTGGCCCCCGCCGAGCTGATGACGGCGATCCTGAGGGCGCGCGCCGAGCTGCTCTACCTCGGCGGCATCGGCACCTATGTGAAGGGCGCCCTGGAGGCCAACCTCGCCGTCGGCGACAAGGCCAACGACGCCATCCGCGTCAACGGCAAGGACCTGCGCTGCAAGGTCGTCGGCGAGGGCGCGAACCTCGGCTTCACCCAGGCCGGGCGGATCGAGTTCGCCCGGGCCGGCGGGCGCATCAACACCGACGCCATCGACAACTCCGCCGGCGTCGACACCTCCGACCACGAGGTCAACATCAAGATCCTGACCGGCATGGCCGAGCGGGCCGGCGAACTGACCCGGCCCGACCGCGACGTGCTGCTGCAGTCGATGACCGACGAGGTCGCCGGCCATGTGCTGAGGCACAACTACGACCAGACCCTGGCCCTGACCCTGCTTCAGGCCGAGGCGGCGCAGGATCTGGAGACCGCCGGCCAGTTCATGACTGCCCTGGAGGCCCGCGGCCGGCTCGACCGCGCGCTGGAGGGCCTGCCCGACGCCGCCGAGATCGCCCTCCGCGAGAAGGCGCACGAGGGCCTGACGCGGCCCGAGCTGGCGGTGCTGCTGGCCTACGGCAAGCTCGACCTGTTCGATGCGGTGATCGGCTCGGCGGCCCCGGACGATCCCTACTTCCTCGCCACCCTGGACGGGTACTTCCCGAAGGCGCTCGGCCGGTTCGAGGACGAGATGAAGCGCCACCGGCTGCGGCGCGAGATCGTCGCCACCGTGATCGGCAACGAGATGGTCAACCTCTGCGGCCCGACCTTCCCGGGCCGGCTGATGGCGGCGGCGGGCTGCGACGTGCGCGACCTC
>DASZQQ010000333.1:0-4827 GCA_035549595.1 Caulobacteraceae bacterium | reverse complement strand
TGATGTGGAAGCCCATCTCGACCATCTCGGGCAGGTGCTCGGGGCCCAGGCCGTAGAAGCCGGGCCGGGCGGCGTGGGCGTCGGCCAGCTCGCGGAAGCGCCAGAGCAGCTCCAGCCGCTCGTCGCGCCGCCCGACCGGCGCGCCCAGCGCGATCCACGAGCGGCCGCGCACGCCGAACATCAGGAAGCTCTTGCCGCTCTCGGAGAACAGGAAGCGCTTGTCGCCCAGCAGGGCCAGGTTCGAGCCCGGCTCGGCGCAGTCGGCCGAGGCCAGGATCGCGCGCACCTTGGAGAAGTCGGTGTCGTCCTCGCCCACCACCGGCGGCGTCGCCGGGGTGGCGATCAGGCGCCAGAGGCCGGCGGCCAGCAGCAGGATCGCCGCGGCGGCGGACGAACGGATCGCCCGCTCGGCGTCGGCTTCGGTCATCAGCCGCAGCACGCCCCGGTCGCCGTACTCCACGTGGTGGAACGACCACCAGCCGACCAGGGCCGCCCCGGCCATGGCGGCCAGCGCCGAGGCCATCCAGCCGGGCGTGATCTCCATGCGGGTCAGGGCCGCGCTGCGCGGGAACGCCGGGTGGCTGGGCAGCAGCAGGGCCAGCACCGTCATCAGCGCCAGCGACTCCTCCCAGTCGAAGCCCTTGAAGAGGGCCAGGGCCGCGGCCACAGGTAGCACCACCGCGGTCGCCGCCCAGGCCGCGTCCAGCCGGCGCGACAGGCCGAACGCCAGCAGCACCAGCACGAGGCCGAGGATCGAGGAGACGAAGTGGCTGATCTCGATCAGCACCATCGGCGCGTGCGCGGCCAGCCACATGAAGCGCATCGGGTCGGACGGCGTGGCCCCGGAGGCCAGCAGCATCACCCCGGCGCCCGCCGTCAACACGGCCAGCACCCAGGGGGCCACCGCCAGGGCCGCTGGGGCCAGTTCGCGCAGCCAGCGCATCGGGCTCCTTGAGAGCTGTGGCAGGAAGCGCGCAGCTATAGACCTATTCGGCGCCAGTGACGACACACCCCTGAAACGCGGGCTCACGCGACCGCGTTTGGGTCGTTCTGCCAACGCCGCGCCGAAGGCGAGGCCGTATTTTAACGCAGAGATCGCAGAGAAGGCGCAGAGAGCGCAGAGGGGCTCAGGGCCTCCGCGACCTCCGCGCCTTCTCTGCGCCCTCTGCGTTAAAATGCCCAAGGCGTGGCCGCCGGAGCCTCGAAGATTTCGCGCTTCGCGCAGCCCCGCCGAGATGACCGCCCTTGCCGCCTTTCCCGCCGCTCCCGCTGGCGCTAAGGTGATTTTCGAACAGTTGTTTGGAGGAACCCCATGGCCGACTTCGGCGGCGCCGAGCTGGAAGCCTTTCGCGCCGACCTTCGGGCCTGGCTCGAGGCCAACTATCCGGCCGAGCTGAAGGACTCCAGGACCGCGGCCGATCCGGAAGCGCAATGGGGCGGGCGGGCCTTCGCCGGCTCGAACGACCCGCAGATCCGCTGGATGCGCAAGGCCGCCGAGCGCGGCCTGACCGCGCCGACCTGGCCCAAGGAATACGGCGGCGGCGGCCTCTCCGCGGCCGAGGCGCGGATCGTCGAGCAGGAGCTGTCGCGCGGCGGCTACCGCGCGCCGCTGGCCTCGTTCGGGATCTGGATGCTGGGCCCGGTGCTGCTGGAGTACGCCAACGACGCCCAGAAGGCCGAGCACCTGCCGAAGATCACCCGCGGCGAGATCCGCTGGTGCCAGGGCTACTCCGAGCCCGGCGCGGGCTCGGACCTCGCCGGCCTGCAGACGCGCTGCGAGGACAAGGGCGACCACTGGCTGATCAACGGCCAGAAGATCTGGACCAGCTACGCCAACAAGGCCGACTGGTGCTTCTGCCTGGTGCGCACCGACACCACCAAGAAGCACGAGGGCATCAGCTTCGTGCTGATCGACATGAGCCTGCCGGGCGTCGAGACGCGGCCGATCCAGCTGATCTCCGGCGAGAGCCCGTTCTGCGAGACCTTCTTCACCGACGTGAAGATCCCGAAGGGGAACATGGTCGGCAAGCTGAACGGCGGCTGGGAGATCGCCAAGCGCCTGCTGCAATACGAGCGCCAGAACATCTCCGGCGGCTTCGGCGGCGGCGGCGGGGCCGGCGGCGCGGCGGGGGACTTAGGGGAACTCGCCAAGCGCTACGTCGGCGCCGACGAGACCGGGGCGGTGGCCGACGGCGACCTGCGCACCCGCATCACCAAGAACAAGATGGACTTCCAGGCCTTCTACATGACGATCTCGCGGGTCGCGGCGGAGTCGAGGGCCAGCAACGGCCCGAGCGCGGCGACCTCGATCATCAAGTACGCGGCGGCCACCTTCGCCCAGGAGCGCTCGGAGCTGATGGTCGAGACCCTGGGCGCCCAGGGGCTCGGCTGGGAGGGCGAGGGCTTCTCGCCGGGCGAGATCACCGCCACCCGCGGCTGGCTGCGCTCGAAGGGCAATTCCATCGAGGGCGGCACCTCGGAGATCAACGTCAACGTGGTCGCCAAGCGCGTGCTCGGACTACCCGATCCCAAGTAGGCCCCGTTGCGCGCAATTTCGGCGTGGCGGTAAGGTGTTGATTTAAACAGCGACTTTTTGTTTCCGGAGCGATTGTCATGGCGGATTTTGGCGGCGACGCCGAGGCCTTCCGGGCCGAGGCCAGGTCCTGGCTCGAAGCGAACTTCCCCGAGGCCCTGAAGAAGGACCAGGCCGCCCAGATGACGGCCCTGATGGGCGGGCGCGAGAGCGACGACTTCAAGCTCTGGAAGAAGCGCATGGGCGACAAGGGCTGGGGCACGCCCACGTGGCCGGCCGAGTACGGCGGCGGCGGCCTGACCCGCCAGCAGGCCCGCGTGCTTTCCGAAGAGATGGCCCAGATCGGCGCGCGCAACCCGATCGGCGGCATGGGCGTGATGATGTTCGGCCCCACCCTGCTGGAGGTCGGCACCGAGGAACAGAAGCGCCAGCACATCCCGCCGATCGTGCGCGGCGAGATCCGCTGGTGCCAGGGCTACTCCGAGCCGGGCTCGGGCTCCGACCTGGCCTCGCTTCAGACCCGCGCCGAGGACAAGGGCGACCACTGGCTGGTCAACGGCCAGAAGATCTGGACCTCGGGCGCCAACCTCGCCGACTGGTGCTTCTGCCTGGTCCGCACCGACCCCAAGGCGCCCAAGCACCAGGGCATAAGCTTCCTGCTGTTCGACATGAAGACGCCGGGCGTCGAGGCGCGGCCGATCCTCCTGATCAACGGCACCAGCCCGTTCTGCGAGACCTTCTTCACCGACGTGAAGGTGCCGAAGGAGAACCTGATGGGGCCGCTGAACGGCGGCTGGACCATCGCCAAGCGCCTGCTGCAGTTCGAGCGCGACAACATCTCCGCGGGCCTCGGCGCCGGCGGCGGCATCGGCGGCGTGCCGACCCCGGTCGAAGCCTTCGCCAAGACCTACATCGGCCTCGACGAGACCGGGCGCCTGGCCGACCTCGACTACCGGCGCCGGCTGATCGAGCACAAGATGGAGAACCAGGCCTTCCAGCTGACCGTGCGGCGCGCGGCCGACGAGGCCAAGTCCAACCAGGGCCCGAGCGCGGCCACTTCGATCATGAAGTACGCCGGGGCCAAGATCGCCCAGGACCGCACCGAGCTGGTGGTCGAGGCGCTGGGCGCTCAAGGGCTCGGCTGGGACGGCGACGGCTACGGCAAGGACGAGCTGGCCGCGGTGCGCGCGTGGCTGCGGGCCAAGGCCAATTCGATCGAGGGCGGCACCTCCGAGATCAACCTCAATGTCGTCGCCAAGCGCGTCCTGGGCTTGCCCGACCCCAAGTAGCGGCACAATGTGATTTTCAAAAAACGGGTTGGGCGGCCTCGGCCGCGCCACGCCCGATGATTTCAAGGGAGCGTGATTTCAGATGGCCGATTTCGGCGGCGAGCTCGAGACCTTCCGCGCCGAGGCGCGCGACTGGCTCGAGGCGAATTTTCCCCAGTCCCTGCGCAAGAACCCCGACGCCGTGGCCGAGGTCGTGGCCGGCGGCGTGAAGCCCTCCGGCGATGTCGCGCTCTGGAAGCAGCGCATGGCCGACAAGGGCTGGGGCGCGCCCACCTGGCCGACCGAGTACGGCGGCGGCGGGCTCTCGGCCCAGGAGGCGCGCATCCTGCAGCAGGAGATGGACCGCATCGGCGCCACCAACCCGATGCTGGGCATGGGCATTTCGATGTTCGGCCCGACCTTGCTGGAGTACGGCACGGACGACCAGAAGGCCCGCCACATACCGCCGATCGTGCGCGGCGAGATCCGCTGGTGCCAGGGCTACTCCGAACCGGGCGCCGGCTCGGACCTGGCCTCCCTTCAGACCCGCTGCGAGGACCGCGGCGACCACTGGGTGGTGAACGGCCAGAAGATCTGGACCTCGGGCGCCCAGTACGCCGACTGGTGCTTCTGCCTCGTCCGCACGGACCCGAAGGCGAAGAAGCACGAGGGCATCAGCTTCGTGCTGATCAACATGCACCAGAGCGGCGTCGAGACGCGGCCGATCAAGCTGATCGCCGGCTCCAGCCCGTTCTGCGAGACCTTCTTCACCAACGCCCGCGTCGAGAAGAACGACATGGTCGGCCCGCTGAACGGCGGCTGGACGGTGGGCAAGCGCCTGTTGCAGCACGAGCGCTCGGGCCAGGGCGGCTCGCGGATGATGGGCGGCGGCGCCTCCGTGCCGGACCTGGCCAAGAAGTACATCGGCGTCAACGAGGCCGGCCGCATCGCCGATCCGGACCTGCGCACCCGCATCGCCCGGCACATGATCGACGCCAAGGCCCACACCCTGACGCTGGCGAGAGC
>DASZQQ010000332.1:0-4025 GCA_035549595.1 Caulobacteraceae bacterium | reverse complement strand
GCGTCGTCGGTGAGCTCCAGCGCCGAAGCCTGTCCGGTGCGCATCAGGTCGAGCATCTGGCGTGCGGTCTGGAAGGGCATGGGCAGGTCTCGCGAAGGGGGTGTCGGACCTACCTAGCGGCGAGCGGGCGCCGCCCGCTTGATCGCGATTGCGCGTCCCGGTCTATTGGCCGGCCCATGTCGCTGACCGACGAAGCGCTCTGGATCATCGACCGCAACCTCGGCGCCGAGCTCACTTTGGGCTCGATTGCGGCCGGCTGCGGCGTCTCGCACTTCCATCTGGCCCACGCCTTCGCCCGCGGCGCCGGCATGAGCGTCATGGACTACGTCCGCGCCCGCCGCCTGACGGAGGCGGCCGAGGCGCTCGCGCGCGGCGCGTCCAGCATCCTGGACGTGGCCCTGGAGGCCGGATACGCCTCGCACGAGGCCTTCACGCGGGCGTTCAAGGCGCGCTTCGGCCTGACCCCGGACGCGGTCCGTCGCCGGGCCTCCACCGAGGGCCTGGCCTTGACGGGCCGCCTGGCGCCCCTGCCGGCGAACGCCGCGATCCTGCCGCCTCCCGGGCGTGTTCGCCTCGGCGAGCGCCTGGTCGTGGGCCTGGCCGCCGAGACCAGCTTCGCGGACGCCATAAGGGAGGTGCCGGTGCAATGGCGGCGCTTCGCGTCCCTGGGACATCTGGTCGACGACCGCGCCGAGCCCATGGCGGTCGGGGTGATGAGCGCCGTGCGCGAGGATGGCCGCTTCGACTATCTGTGCGGCTTCGTCGTCCACCGGTTCGACGCCCTGCCTGCGGGTCTGTCGCGACTTCGCATCGCGCCGGCCGACTACGCCGTCTTCGCCCATCCGGGCCACATCGCGTCCCTGCCGGCGACCTACGCCGCGATCTGGAACGACGCCCTGCCGCAGGCCGGCCTGACGGTCACGGAGGGGCCGCTGATCGAGCGCCATGGGTCAAGCTTCGACGCGGCCACGGGCCTCGGCGGCGTCGAGATCTGGGTCCCGGTGACGGCGCGGCCGTGACGCCTCAGGTCTCGAACACCAGCACCGCCACGCCCAGCAGGCACAGCATGGCGCCGAGGATCGCCGCCTCGTACCGCTCCAGGGCCGTCAGGCGCAGGCGCGACAGGCCGGCGAGGCTCAGGGTGGTGAAGAGGGCCATGCCGATCATCACCGCCACCAGCAGCGTCACGCTCAGCACCGCGAACCCCGTCCAGCCGTAGCGGGCGCCGGACAGGAACACCGGCAGGAAACTCTCGCACGGCGAGAAGGTCAGCAGGGCCATCAGGCTGGCGATGGCCGCCCCGTCCGAGCGCTGGCGGCGGCCCGTCGCGGCCTGGCCCAGGCTCTCGCCGATGGCCTCGCCCAGGGTCCCGTGCGCGTGGCCGTGGCTGTGCGCATGCTCGTGGCCCGGCCCGTGCCACAGGTGGATGTGCCCGCCCCCGCCGCCGCGGACCTGCCGCACCAGGTAGACGAGGCCGAACAGGATCAGGGCGCCGCCGGCGATGACCTTGAACGGCGTGCCCGTCCATTCGATCAGCCGCGGCCCGACGAGGACGAGCACGGCGCCGAGCAGGGTGGTGAAGAGCCCGTGGCCGACGCCGGCCAGCATGGTCACGGCCAGGGTCCTGGGCAGGCCCCAGCCCTGGCCGCGGGCGGTGAGCGCGAACGGCAGCCAGTGCGTCGGGATCGCCGCGTGCAGGAAGGCCACGACGAAGCCGACGCCGACGATCGACAGGAAGACCGTGCTGGTCATCGCCCCTCAGACTGGCCCACGGCCCAGCGTCCGATCTAGAGCGCTTCCCGCCAAAGTGGGAACCGGTTTGGCGATCAGGAGGCGCTCAAACCTAAAGAAACGAGCCTTCTTGTCCCGGTCAGGTCGATTCGACCTGACCGGGGAAGGCTCTAGGCGCTTGCCCGCCGAAGGGCCAGGGAAAGGACGCCGCTTTCCTACGGCAGGGCGAAGGCCACGACCTGGTCGCCGCGCTTGGTGCCCGACTTGGAATGGCCGCCGGCGGCGATGACCACGTACTGGCGGCCCTTCCAGACATAGGTCATGGGCGTCGCCTGGCCGCCGGCCGGCAGGCGGCCACGCCACAGCTCCTTGCCGCTCCGGGCGTCGAAGGCGCGCAGGTAGTTGTCCATCGCCGCGCCGATGAAGACGAGGCCGCCGGCGGTGGCGATCGGGCCGCCGAAGTTGGGGGTGCCCGTGCCGTGCAGGAAGAACTGCGAGCCGGGCGCCAGGTCCTCGGTCGTCCCCAGCGGGACCTCCCACAGGACCTTGCCGGTCGTCATGTCGACGGCGTGCAGCTGGCCCCAGGGCGGCGGGTTGCACGGCAGGCTGATCCCCGAGGTCACGAGGGTGCGGCGCATCGCGTAGGGCGCGCCCTTCTGCTCGGAGATCTCGACGTGCGGCTCGGCCCGCCTGGCCGCCGCGAAGCGGTCCTGCGGTATCAGGGTGATCAGGTGCATGGCGCTGGAGGTGTTGACGAACATCACCCCGTGGCCGGGATCGAAGGCCAGCCCGCCCCAGTTCGCGCCCCCGCCGGTGAACGGATAGACGATCGTCCCCTGCGTCGACGGCGGCGTGTAGAGGCCCCCGACCCGGGCGGCGCCGATCTTCTTCGCGCAGGCCGACCTCTCCCATGGAAACAGGCCGTAGGCGTCGGAGGGCTTGATGACGCTGGGCGACAGGGGCCGTGGCGCGACCGGGAACGGCTGCGTCGGCGACAGCTGCTCGCCCGGCACGCCGCCCTGCGGCACGGGACGCTCCTCGACCGGGATCACCGGCGCGCCGGTCTGGCGGTCGAGGGTGAAGACGAGGCCCTGCTTGGTGGCCTGGATCACCGCGTCGTGGCGAACCCCGTTCCAGGTCACCGGCGCCAGGGTCGGCTGGGCCGGGTTGTCGTAGTCCCAGACGTCGTGGTGCACGGTCTGGAAGCCCCAAGCGACCTTGCCGGTCTTCACGTCCACCGCGACCACCGAGTTGGCGTAGCCGTCCTTGCCGTTGCGCTTCTGGCCCGAGAAGTCCGGGCTGGGGCTGGTGGTCGGCAGGAAGACCAGCCCCCTCTCCTCGTCCACCGACATCGGCGCCCAGACGTTGGCGGCGCCGGCGACGACGCCCGGATCGGCGCCCTGCAGCGGATCGAAGCTCCAGAGCTTGGCGCCGGTGCGCGCGTCGTAGGCGCGCACCGCGCCGGACACCTCGTCTGTCCTCTGGTTGTCGTCGATGGACGAGCCGACGATCACCACCCCGTGGCTGATCACCGGCGGCGAGGTGATCTGCATTTCGCCGTTGCGGTGCAGCCGGACGCCCTCGCCCACATCGACCTGGCCGGCGGCGCCGAACGCGGCGCAGACCTTGCCCGTGGCCGCGTCGAGGGCGATGAGGCGCCGGTCGTTGGTGTTGACGAAGACGCGCTCGGCGCACGGCGCGCCGGCCGCCGCCGTCTCGTCGCGCCAGTAGGCGACGCCGCGGCAGTTGTAGTCGTTCGGGTAGTGGACATGCGTGTCCAGCTTCGGATCGAAGCGCCAGAACGGCCGGCCGGTGCCCGGGTCGACCGCCGAGACCTCGTTGAACGGCGAGCACACATAGAGCCGTCCGCCGGCCAGGATCGGCGTGTCCTCGAACGCCGCGCGCTTCATGGCGTCGCCCTTGCTGGCCATGTCGCCGGTCGAGAACGTCCAGGCGGGCTTCAGGGCGCCGACGTTCGCGGGCGTGATCTGGGCCGCGGTCGAGAAACGCTGGCCGCCCGCGTCGCCGCCATAGAACGGCCAGCCCACGTCCGGCGCCGGCGCGACCTTGACCGTGGGCGGATGCGAACACGACGCCAGCGCAGCCGCCGCGGCGAACAGCAGCGCGCGCCGTGTCGTGGGATGACGGACCATGGAACCAACTCTCCGGCGTTGACCGGCGGCTATCTAGACCGCGCCGGCCCCAGTCTCACCGGCCGAGGGGCGCGCTGCGGGCCGGCCGGGGCGAACGGCGCCGGGCCTGGGACGAGCGGCGGGCGCCGCGTGACGGGCGGC
>DASZQQ010000331.1:0-14833 GCA_035549595.1 Caulobacteraceae bacterium | reverse complement strand
CGCCGGCCGCCGACAGCGTGCCGGCCATGATCGCCGCCCGCGCGGTCTGCGTCGTCGCCGGCCCGGCCGGACGCCGCGAGGTCCCGGTGGAGGCGATCTGCACCGGCCCGGGGACCACGTCCCTGAAGCCCGGCGAGTTCGTGCTGGAGATCCGCCTGCCGTCCCGCCCGAAGAAGGCCGCCGACGCCTATCTGCGCCTGATCCCGCGCACGGAGATGGACATCGCCGTCGCCGGCGCCGCGGTCAGCCTGGCCCTGGGCGCGGACGACACCGTCACCGAGGCGCATGTCGCCCTGGGCGCGGTCGCCCCGACCGCCCTCCTCGTCGCCGAGGCCGGCCAGGCCCTGGTCGGCTCCAAGCTCGACGAGGCGGCCCTGGCCAAGCTCGACGCCGCCGCCCGCGCCGCCTGCCGGCCGATCAGCGACAAGCGCGGCACCGCCGAATACCGAACCAAGATCGCAGGCGTGCTGGCCCGGCGCGCGGCGCTCATCGCCTACCAGCGGGCCAAGGAGCGCGCATGACCAAGCGCCACGTCTCCGCCGTCGTGAACGGCGACCCCGTCGAATTCCTCACCGATCCGGGCGTGACCCTGCTCGACGCCCTGCGCGACGAGCTGGACCTGACCGGCTCCAAGGAAGGCTGCGGATCCGGCGACTGCGGCGCGTGCAGCGTCATCGTCGACGGGCGCCTGGTGTGCTCGTGCCTGGTGCTGGCCGTCGAGGCCGAGGGCAAGCGCATCGAGACCATCGAGGGCATGGCCCAGGGCGGACACCTGCACCCGCTGCAGCAGAAGTTCCTGGAGCATGCGGCCCTGCAATGCGGCTTCTGCACGCCGGGACTGCTGGTGGCGTCCAAGGCCCTGCTGGACCACAACCCGGACCCGACCGAGAGCGAGGTCCGCTACTGGCTGGCCGGCAACCTCTGCCGCTGCACCGGCTACGACAAGATCATCCGGGCCGTCATGGACGCGGCCGCCGACCTCAGACAAGCGAGGGTGTCATGACCGACGTACTCGACCGTCCCGAAGCCAAGGGCGACCTGAAGGTCGTCGGCACGCGCACGATCCGTCCCGACGGGGCCGACAAGGTCACCGGCCGGGCCGCCTACGGCGCGGACTACAACATGCCCGGCCAGCTGGTCGGCAAGATCCTGCGCAGCCCGCACGCCCACGCGCGCATCGTCTCCATCGACACCCGCAAGGCCCGCGCCCTGCCCGGCGTGAAGGCGGTGATCACCGGCGCCGACTTCCCCGACCTCGCCTCCGAGATGCACGAAGGCGGCGAGGCGGCCTCGAACCTGCGCGACCTGGCGATGAACGTCATGGCCCGCGACAAGGCCCTCTACGACGGCCACGCGGTCGCCGCGGTGGCCGCGGTGTCGGCCCAGATCGCCGACGAGGCCCTGAGCCTGATCAACGTCACCTACGAGGTGCTGCCACACGTGATCGACGTCGAGGACGCCATGCGCCCCGACGCGCCGGTGCTGCATGCGACCATGTTCACCGAGGGGCTGGAGACCAAGCCGACCTCGCCGTCGAACATTGTCCGCCGCAACGTGATCGCCCGCGGCGACCTGGCCGCCGGCTTCGCCGAGGCCGACGTCACCGTCGAGGGCCGCTACACGACCCAGGCCGTGCACCAGGGCTATATCGAGCCGCACGCCTGCGTGTGCTCGTGGGCCGAGGACGGCCAGTGCCTAGTGTGGAGCTCCAGCCAGGGCCAGTTCATGGTCCGCACCTATTCGGCCAAGGTGCTCGGCATCGAGATCTCGAACATCCGTGCGATCCCGGCCGAGATCGGCGGCGGCTTCGGCGGCAAGACCACGGTCTACCTCGAGCCGGTCGCCCTCGCCCTCTCGCGCCAGGCCGGCCATCCGGTGAAGATGGTGATGAGCCGCGAGGAGGTGTTCCGCGCCACCGGCCCCACCTCCGGCGCCGTCGTCGAGGTCAAGCTCGGCGCGAAGAAGGACGGGACCATCGTCGCCGCCGACGTGGTGCTGAAGTACCAGGCCGGCGCCTTCGCCGGCTCGCCGGTGGGCGCCGGCTCCATGACCGCGCTCGCCTGCTACGACCTGCCGAACTTCAGGATCACCGGCTACGACGTGGTCACCAACACGCCCAAGGTCGCCGCCTACCGCGCGCCCGGGGCGCCGATCTCGGCCTTCGGCGTCGAGAGCGCGATGGACGAGCTGGCGCTGAAGCTCGGGATCGACCCGATCGACCTGCGCGAGAAGAATGCGGTCAAGGACGGCGTGCGCGCCGCCTACGGCCCGACGTTCCAGAACATCGGCTACCTGGAGACCATCCGGGCGATCCGCGACTCGGAGCACTACAAGGCCCCGCTCGGCCCCAACCAGGGCCGCGGCTTCGCGGTCGGCTTCTGGTTCAATGTCGGCGGCGAGTCGACCGCGGCGGTGAACATCGGCGAGGACGGCACGGCGACGGTTGTGACCGGCAATCCGGACATCGGCGGTTCGCGCGCCTCCATGGCCAGCATGGCCGCCGAGACCCTCGGCATCGGCGTCGAGCACGTCCGCCCGATCGTCGCCGACACCTCGTCGATCGGCTTCTCGATGCTGACCGGCGGCAGCCGCACGACCTTCGCCACCGGCATGGCCGTGGTGCAGGCGGCCGAGAAGGTGGTGGCCGACCTGAAGCGCCGCGCGGCCGTGACCTGGGACGTCGCGCCCGAGATGGTGGCCTGGAAGGGCGGCGCGGCCCACTGCCTGGACGCCGACAAGGCCGGCACGCCGCCGCTGACGCTGAAGGCGCTGGCGGCCCAGTCGGCGCGCACCGGCGGGCCGATCGCGGCCCAGGTGTCGCTGAACGCCCAGGGCGCCGGCCCCGGCTTCGGCGCGCACCTGTGCGACCTCGAGGTCGACCCCGAGACCGGCCACGTGACCATCCTGCGCTATACGGCCGCCCAGGACGTCGGCAAGGCGATCCACCCGTCCTACGTCGAGGGCCAGATCCAGGGCGGCGTCGCCCAGGGCGTCGGCTGGGCGCTGAACGAGGAGTACGTCTTCGACCGCGACGGCAAGATGGAGAACGCCGGCTTCCTGGACTACCGCGTGCCGGTGGCCTCGGACCTGCCGATGATCGACACCATCATGATCGAGGTGCCCAATCCGCGGCACCCGTTCGGGGCCAAGGGCGTCGGCGAGGTGCCGATCGTGCCGCCGCTGGGCGCCGTGGCCAACGCCATGCGCCGGGCCGTCGGCGAGCGCATGGCCGACCTGCCGCTGTCGCCGCCGAAGATCCGCGCGGTGATCGACGCCAAGGCGGGGTGATGGCCCACGTCTCCCTCGCCTCGGACTGCCGCCAGTTCACCGGCGGCGTGGCCGAGCTGGAGGTGCAGGCGGATACGGTGCGGCGGTTGATCCTCGAGCTCGACCGCCGCTTCCCCGGCCTCGGCGAGTTCGTCGACCGACGCATGGCCGTGGCGATCGACGGCGTGATCCACCAGGACGCCTGGGCCTCGCCCCTGCGGCCCGACAGCGAAGTCTACCTGATCCCCAAGATCGGCGGGGGCTGAACCTCCCTCCCCTTCATGGGGAGGGACGGCGAAGCGAAGCTTCGCAGGGTGGAGCAGTGCGAAGCTTTCGCACTGCTAACCGGTTAGCGCGCTGCCGTTCCCTTCTCCCCCACCCTGGCCGCTGGCGCGGCCTGTCCCTCCCCGCCAGGGGGAGGGAAAGCGCTTTCGAGGGCGGCGAAGAGCTGGCTGACCTCGATCGGCTTGGCGACGAAGCCGGTCATGCCGGCGGCGCGGTAGCCGGCCGTCTGGTGGGTCATGGCGTTGGCGGTCAGGGCGATGATCGGGGTCGGCGCGCGGCCGGCCTCGGCCTCGCGGGCGCGGATGGCGCGCGTCGCGGTCGGGCCGTCCATGACCGGCATCTGGACGTCCATCAGGATCACGTCCCACGGTTCGGACTCCCAAGCCGCGAGGGCCTCCTCGCCGTTGCCGACGATGACCGGCTCGAGCCCGGCCTGGCCGAGCAGCGTGCGCAGCACCAGCTGGTTCACCGCATTGTCCTCGGCCGCCAGGATGCGCAGCGTCGGGCGCCCGGCTGCGTCCGCGCCGGCGCGCTGCGGCTCGCCCGCCGCGTCGGCCGTGGACACCTGGGTCAGCGGCAGATCGACGGTGAAGACGCTGCCGGCGCCGACCTCGCTGGCGACCCGGATCGTCCCGCCCATCGCCCGACACAGCTCCTGGCAGATGGCCAGGCCCAGGCCCGTGCCGCCGAAGCGGCGCGTCGTCGAGGAGTCGGCCTGGACGAACTTGTCGAACAGATGCTCGATCCGCTCGGGCGCGATGCCGAGGCCGGTGTCGGAAACGCGCAGGCGCACACCGCCGTCGCCACGGCCAAGGTCGACCTGCACGGATCCGGTTTCGGTGAATTTCACGGCGTTGGAGATCAGGTTGGTGAGCAGCTGGCGCACGCGGACCTGGTCGCCGCGCCAGACACCGTGCGCCGCCGCCTCGACATCGAGGCCGAAGGCGAGGCCCTTGCGGCCGGCCACGTCGGCGAATGAGGCGTGCACCGCCCGGGCGAGGCCCGCCAGGTCGAACGGCGCGTCCTCGAGCTCCAGGCGTCCGGCCTCGATCTTGGAGAGGTCGAGGATGTCGTTGAGGATTGCCAGCAGGGTCTCCCCCGAGGTCCCGATCACCTCCAGCCGCTCGCGCTGGGCGTCGGGCAAGGCCTCGCGGCTCATCGCCTGGACCATGCCCAGAACGCCGTTCAGCGGCGTGCGGATCTCGTGGCTCATGATCGCCAGGAATTCGCTCTTGGCGCGGTTGGCCGCCTCGGCCGCACGCGTCGCCTCCTCCTGGGCTCTGGCCGCCCGGCGCATGGCGGTGATGTCCACGAAGGTGGCGATGCAGGTGCTCCACGGACGCTCGCCGCCCGGCAGGGTGCGCACGTGCACGGCCACCTCGACCGCCTCGCCGTTGGCGCGAAACACCCGCGCCTCGAAGGGCGGGAAGACGCCGTCCTCGTCGATGGCGTCGAGGCTGTCGCAGAAGCCGGTCAGGAAGCTGCGGTCGAACTGGTTGAAGTCCATCCGCCCCTCGATGCGGGCGACGCCGAACAGGGCCTCGGTGGCTGCGTTGGCCTCGGTCAGGGCGATGTAGTCGAACGCCTGGGCGACGGCGCTGACGCGGCCGCGCAGGACCTCGCCCATGCCGGGCCGGCCCGCGTCTTCGCCGAGGATGGCGTGCAGGCGCGAGGCGTCGAAGCAGACCTGGGGCAGAGGGCTCTGGTCGAACAGCATGCTCCAGCGGGCGCGGGCGCGCTCGGCCTCCTCCTTGGCCAGGCGCACGTAATCGCGCTGGCGGCCCTGGCTCTCCAGGCTGTGCTGCAGCACCACGCTCTCGCGGTGCAGGGTCGCCAGCAAAAGGGCGATGAAGGTGACGTAGGTCAGGGCGCCGGCCTCGAGCACAAGGCCGTCGGTGAGGGAAAGGCCGTAGCCGGCGACCGAGGCGCAGACGGGCGTCGTCAGGATCAGCAGCGACGAGGACGCCAGGGCCACCCGGCTGACGGCCGGCCAGCCGCGGGTCATCACCGCGGTGTTGAGGTTGGTCGCGCACAGGATCAGCAGGGCGCCGGCCAGGGCGGCGACCGAGGGATGGGTCAGGAGCACGAAGCCGATGCTGGAGAAGGTCGCCGTCGACAGGGCGAGGGCGCAGAGCGCAATGGCCAGGGCGCCGGGATCGTCGCGGCGGCGGCGGAAATGGCGGAAAGCCAGGACGTCGAGCACGCCGGTGCCGGCGGCCGCGGCCAGCCAGACCAGCGTCACCGAAGCGTGCGTAGCGAGATAGGCGAATACGGCGACCACCACCGCCTGGCCCAGGCGGACCCAGAAGCCGTCCACGCGCCAGCGCGTGATGCGGTCGATCGCCTGCTGCTCGTGCGCCGCCATGAATCCCCGTGCCCCAGGGACAAGCTTAAGCGCAGGCCGGTTGCTTTAGTTCTAACCGGCGGGCTGCGCCCTTCTGGCGCGGCCGGGCGCAGCGCTCTAAGACGGGCCCCGTCCGGGGAGAGACACCGCCCATGCCCGCACCGCGCAAGCACCGCGACGCCATCGTGCGCGCGGCGGTCAAGCTCTTCCGGCGGCAGGGCTATAACGGCGCGGGCCTGGCCGACATCGTCGCCGAGAGCGGCGCGCCGAAGGGCTCGCTCTACCACTACTTCCCGGCCGGCAAGGCGCAGATCGGCGAGGCCGCGGTGCGCCTGGCCGGGGCCGGCGCCGCCGAGACCCTCGAGACGCTGGCGCGCGAAAGCCCGACGGCGGGCGGGGCGGTGCGCGGCTACGCCGAGCGCCTGGCCGGATGGCTCGCCCAGTCGGACTTCTTCGACGGCAGCCCGATCATGACCACCCTGCTGGAGATGGCGCCGGCGGATGCGGGCATCACCGCCGCGGGGCGCGAGGCGTTCGACCGCTGGCGCGCGATCCTGGCCGGGCGGATGAGCGCGGACGGGATTGCCATGGCCCGCGCCGAAGCCCTCGCGGACTTCGCGATCGCCGCGATCGAGGGCGCCCTGATCCAGGCGCGGGTGCGCCAGAGCGCCGAGCCGCTGATGGCGGCGGGCCGGGAACTGGAGCGGCTGGTCGACGCGCAGCCGCGCGGTTAGGTCAGGCGGCCGCCGCAGGCGCGGCGGCGGCGTCGAACTCGGCCTTCCAGTCCTTCAGGGTCGCCCGGTTGTCCTGGTCCCAGGGATGGAAGCCCGGGCGGTACCAGGCGAAATAGGTGCGCCAGCCGCGTCGGAAGAGGCCGGGCTTGTCCCAGACGAACCGCTTCACCGCCTTCAGCGCCGCTTCGGGCGCATAGCCGTCCGCCTCCAGCAGGCGCGCGGCGTAGCGGGTGATGTTGCGCGTGAACATCAAGGTCACCAGGGCCATGGTGATCACCCGGCGGCGGTAGCGCAGGAACGGCGACCAGTCCTTGGTCACCTCCATGAACACGTCGTAGGCGACCGCCTTGTGCTCGGTCTCCTCCATGGCGTGCCAGCGCCACAGGCGCTCGATGCCCGGATCGGTTCCTTCGAACACATCCTGATGGGCCATGTGCATCTCGGCCATCATCGCGGTGAAGTGCTCAAGCGCGATGGTCGACATCAGCATCGCCATCGGCCCGCGCTCGCGGGCGAAGGTGGTGCGCTGGCGCACCTGGGCCTCGATCTCGGCGACCGGATAGTGGTCGCGGTCGATCAGCTGGTTCAGCACATGGTGCTCGCGCGAGTGGATCGCCTCCTGGGCGATGAAGCCGCGTACGTCGTCCAGCAGCTTGCCCTTGAGCTGCGGGCGGAAGTGCCTGACCGCGTCCATGAACAGCCGCTCGCCGTCCGGGAAGGTCAGCGACAGGGCGTTGAACACCGCCGTGCCGACCGGATCGCCGCCCAGCCAGTGGCGCTGCTTCGCCGCCGCGAGGTCGAAACGGATGTCGCGCGCCAGGACGTCGACGTCGGCGGGGGTGGTCTTGGCGTTGGCGGCTCGGGCGCTGGGGGCGGACATGGCGCGTTCCGGTGCGGCGGGCTAGGAACGATCCCTGCCCTCTCTGCTCGCGAAGTGGTTCTTATCGAGAAAAATGTCAATAGATGGTGTTCGTCAGCGCCGCGTGCGGCGTACGCCCGAGGCGGCGCGCGAGAACATCCTCGCCGCGGCGGAGAGGCTGCTGCTCGACCACGGCCCCCAGGCGCTGAAGCTGGCGGACGTGGCCTCGGCGGCCGGCGTCGTCCACGCCACGGTGCTGCACCACTTCGGCTCGATCGCCGACGTCCAGGCCGCGCTGATGGAGCGCATGATCCAGCAGCTGGTCGAGCAGATCCTGGCCGCCGGCGGCCTCGAAGAGGATCCGGCCGGGCGCCTGGAGGCCGGGGCGCGGGCCCTGTTCGACGCCTTCGAATCGCACGGCGCCGCGCGCCTCGCCGCCTGGCTGGAGCTGACCGGCGAGGCCAGGCGCCTGACCATGGTCCGCGCCGCGGTCGACGAGGTCATCGCCCGCCGCGTGGCGCGCGACGGCGTGCCGCCCGAAGCGGCCGAGGACTTCGTGCTCGTCAGCGTGGCGCTCGCCATGGGCGTCGGCCTCTTCGGCCGCTCCCTCGCCGAGCTGATGGGCAAGCCGCCGGGCCGCACCCGGCAGCTCGCCGTCGAAATGCTGCGCCGGCAGATCGGCGCCCTGCCCCAGCCGGGTCCGGGAGGCTGAGCGCCTCCCGCCAAAGTGGGGACGGGTTTGGCGATCAGGAGGCGCTCAAACTCAAAGAATCGAGCCTTCCTGTCCCGGTCAGGTCGATTCGACCTGACCGGGGAAGGCTCTAGGCGGCGCCGGGAAGCACGACGCGGCTGGGGCCGCGGGCCTGGTAGGCTTCCAGCCGGATCTCGGCGTCGATCGCCGCGCGCACCGCGGCGATGGCCGGGCCGCGGGCGCGCCGCTTGGTGATCGCGTGCGAGGCCAGGTCTATCTTCTGCAGGTCGTCCGTCGCCGACTTCACAGCCGCCGGAAGGTCCGCCGCCGGGACGACGCGGTCGAGGAAGCCGGCCTGGACGGCGTCGGCCGGCGAGAACATCTCCCCGGTCAGGACCGTGCGCTGGAACCAGGCCGGATGCAGGCGCTGGCGGGCGAGTTCGATGCCGAAGCTCGGCACGGCGATGTTGATGGCGACCTCGTTGAGGCCGATCCGGTACGGCCCCTCCGCGCCGATACGCACGTCGGCGCCCAGCAGCAGGAAGGCCCCCATCGGGAAGGCGTGGCCGGTGCAGGCGGCCACCACCGGCAGGGGGAAGCTCAGCACGCGGTGCGCCAGCGCGGCGCCCGCCTGCATCATGGCGAAGATCACCTCGGCGTCGCCGCCGGCGAACACCTTCAGGTCGAAGCCGGCGCTGAACATCCCGGGCCGGCCGGCAAGGACGACGATCGCCCCGTCTGCCTCGGCCCGGTCGAAGGCCTTTGCAAGCGCCGTCAGGGTCTGCGTCGACATGACGTTGGCCTTGCCGTCGTCGATCGTCACCCGGGCGAGGCGCCCGTCGCGGGCGTAGGTCACCGTGTCGGTCATGGTCTTTCTCCTGTCGCTACACGGCCACTCCAACAGGATGATTTAGACCGGTCAATATAGACGTGACGTCAAGGGCTGCGTTCGTGAGGGGTAGCGGCGATACCGGTATAGGCTCCAGGCTTTTCCCGCGTCCGGCCGTCCTTAAGTGCAGCGCTTCGGTTGAGGAGCAGGGACCATGGCGAAGCTGGACGGGACGAAGGTGTTGGTGATCGGCGGCGCGTCGGGCGTCGGCTACGCGGTGGCCGCGGCGGCGGCCGAGGCCGGGGCGCAGGTGGTGGTCGGCTCCAGCCAGACCCCGCGTATCGAGGCGGCGGCGCAGAAGCTCGGCCGCGGCGCGCGCGGCCTCACCGTCGACGTCAAGGACGAGGCCTCGGTGCAGGCCTTCTTCGAGGCGGCCGGGCCGTTCGACCACCTGGTGTTCACCGCCGGCGACTGGGGCCACATGTTCGGCGCCACCCGCGACCTCGACGTCGAGGCCAGCAAGGCGCGGATGGAGGTGCGCTTCTGGGGCGCGGCCCGCGCCGCCAAGCACGCGATCCGCCGGATAGCGGCCGACGGCTCGATCACGCTCACCGGCGGCATGCTGGCGCACCGACCGATGCCGGGCGCGCCGCTGACCACCGCCTCGGCGCACACCAGCGAGGGCCTGGCCATGGGCCTCGCCCGCGACCTGGCGCCGATCCGCGTCAACGCCGTGTGCCTGGGCCTGATCCTCAGCGAGCAGGTCCGGACCATGGGCGAGGACGCCATCAAGGGCTTCACGCGCAACCTGCCGCTGCCGCGCGGCGGCACGGTCGAGGAAGCGGCCGAGGCCTACCTCTATCTGATGCGCGCCACCTACGTGACCGGCCAGGTCGTGCGGGTCGACGGCGGCGGCAGCCTGGTCTGAGGCGCGCCTCTTTGCCCTTGAAGGCAAATCATGGGATAGAGGCCCCTTCACGCGTCAGGCGCGCGTCCGGTCCGCGGAAAGGGCTTCAAGCCCGCCCCCCAGTGCCCCGCGTATCCCCTGCCCTTCTTTCTGCCCGATGCGGACCTCGGGCTCCCTGAAAGGAGGACGACCCGTGCCCAGCGCACTTCCCGCCAATCCCGATCTTCGCCGCCTTCGCGACCTCGCCCGCACGCTCCAGCGCGACTGCCGTTCCGGCGACCCCGCATCGCGGGCCCGGCTCCTGGCGGTCTTCCCCGACGCCGATCCGGCCCAGGCGGCCCTCTCGAAGGCCCTCGCGGTGGTGGCGCGGGAACACGGCTACCCCAGCTGGCCCCGGCTGAAGGCCGAGGTCGAGGCGGTGCGATCCGCGGGCGCCGGCGGCCACCGTCGCAAGGTCTACGAGGGCAAGGCCAAGATCCTCTACGAGGGGCCCGAGCCCGGCACCCTGATCCAGCACTTCAAGGACGACACCACCGCCTTCGACGCCGCCAAGAAGGCCGTGCTCGAAGGCAAGGGCGTCATCAACAGCCGCATCAGCGAGTTCGTGATGACCCGCCTGGGCGCGATCGGCGTGCAGACCCACTTCATCCGGCGGCTGAGCCCGTCCGACCAGTTGATCCGGCAGGTCGAGATCATCCCGCTGGAGGTGGTCTGCCGCAACATCGCCGCCGGCTCGCTGTCGCAGCGCTTCGGCCTGCCCGAGGGCCAGCCTCTGCGGCGCCCGATCGTCGAGTTCTACTTCAAGGACGACGCCCTGCACGACCCCATGGTCGCCGAGGCGCACATCGCCGCCTTCGACTGGGCCTCACCGCGGGAGGTCGACGAGATGCGGGCCCTGACGCTCGAGGTCAACGACGAGCTGCGCGGCGTGTTCGCCGCCGTCGGCATCACCCTGGTGGACTTCAAGCTGGAGTTCGGCCGCGTGCGCGACGGCGAGGCCGCCCACATCATCCTCGCCGACGAGATCAGCCCCGACAGCTGCCGCCTCTGGGACACCGCCACCCACGAGAAGCTCGACAAGGACCGCTTCCGCCGCGACCTCGGCGCCGTCGTCGAGAGCTACGCCGAAGTCGCCCGCCGCCTCGGCGTCACGGCGTAGCGGCGCCTTAAGCCCGCTCGGCGAGCCCGAGCTTCTTCATCTTCCAGATCAGGTCCTCGATCCGGTCCTGGCCGAAGAAGGGTTCGCCCTGGAACACCATCAGGGGGACGCCCCAGTGACCGGCGGCGGTCTGGTCGGTCTCGTTCTGCGCGATCTCGGCGTCGAGGGAGGCGGTTTCGGTTTCGACCGTGCGCATCAGGGCGGCCGGGTCGAGGCCCGCGGCGCGGGCGGCGTCCGCCAGGTGCTCGCCCTCGTGCCAGTTGTCGACCTGGCCCGACCAGATCACGCGCGAGGCCTCGCGGGCGAAGTCGAAGCCGTGGCCGGCGCGCTGGGCGGCCGCGCCCATGCGGCTGACGCCCATGATGTAGGGCTGGTCGGCGGCGACCTCGCGCGTGGCCATGCTCATCACGATCGGGTCGGGGCGGGGCCAGCGGTAGGGGATGCCGAGCCGCTCGGCGATGCGCCAGGTGTCGCGCGCCAGGTAGGGCGGCCACAGCGGATTGACCTGCTCGAAGAAGCCCGGAATGCGCACCGCGATCGGGCGCACCACCTTGAGCACGATGTCGAAGTCGTACTTGCGGCGAAGCTCGTCCAGCTGCGGCGTCGCGAGGTACGAATAGGGGCTGCGGAACGAGAAATAGAGGTCGATCGAGAGGCTCATGGCGCGACTATAAACTGACACTCATCGTGTCACCAGCCGCCACACTCCTCCCTACCCTACGATCCGCACCGGCAGGGTCTCGTAGCCCTTCACGAAGCTCGAGCGCACGCGGGTCGGCTCGCCGACCACCTCGATGTGGCTCCAGCGCTTCAGGATCTCCTCCCAGACGATGCGCAACTGCAGTTCGGCGAGGCGGTTGCCGACGCAGCGGTGGATGCCGAAGCCGAAGGAAAGGTGCTGGCGCGGCCGCTCGCGGTCGATCAGCAGGCGGTCGGCGTTCTCGATCACCTCCTCGTCGCGGTTGCCCGAGACGTACCACATCACGACCTTGTCGCCCTTCCGGATGGTCTTGCCGCCGACCTCGTGGTCGGCGAGGGCCGTGCGGCGCATGTGCGCCAGCGGCGTCTGCCAGCGGATGATCTCGGAGACCATGTTGGGCACGAGGCCGTGGTCGGCGCGAAGCTTGTCGAACTCCTCGGGGAACAGGTTCAGCGCGTAGAGGCCGCCGGAGATCGAGTTGCGGGTGGTGTCGTTGCCGCCGACGATCAGCAGGATCAGGTTGCCGAGGTACTCCTCGTGCGTCATCTCGCGCGTGGAGTCCGAGTGGGCCATCATCGACACCAGGTCGCCGCGCGGCTCGGCGTTCCTGCGCTCGTCCCACAGCCGCAGGAACCAGGACAGGCATTCGCCCATCAGGATCTCCTGCTTCTGGTCCTCGGTCTCGACCAGGGCCCCCGGCATCGGCTGGCAGGTGGCGACGTCGGACCAGTAGGTCAGCTTGCGGCGGTGCTCGAATGGGAAGTCGAACAGGGTCGCCAGCATCTGGGTGGTGAGTTCGATGGAGACGCGGTCGACCCAGTTGAAGGTCTCGCCGACCGGCAGGCTGTCGAGGATCTTCGCCGCGCGCTCGCGGATCAGCGGCTCGAGGTTGGCCAGGTTGTGCGGCGAGACGATGGGGCTCACCGTCTTGCGCTGGGCGTCGTGCTTGGGCGGGTCCATCGAGATGAAGCTCGGCCGCCTCAGGTCCGGCCGCACGTCGCGGATGGTGATGCCGCCCAGCGCCGCCTCGGACGAGAACACGCCGTGGTTCGTGTCCACGGCCATGATGTCGTTGTACCTGGTGATCGACCAGTACGGCCCGAACTCGGAGTCGCGGCAGAAGTGGACCGGCTCTTCCTTCCTGAGGCGCTCGAACCACGGCCAGTGGGTGTTGGTGCGGAAGTACTCCGGATCGCCCGGGTGGAAGTCCTCCAGCGGCGTCGCCCACGCCCGCTCGCGCGCCTCGGCCAGCGCCGCATCCTCCGCGATCCGAACGGACCCGTCCGCCATGTCGTCATCCTCCGCCGCGGACGCGTCGCCGCGCGCCCGTCTCTTTCGGTTATCGGTGGTCAGTAGAGCCCGGTTCCGGGCCGGCGGCAATTACCGCTTACGCCACGAGACGGGCCGGCAGGCTGAGGTAGCCCTTAACGAAGTTGTTGCGCATCCGCTCGGGCTCGCCGGCCATCTCGATGAAGGAGAAGCGCTTCAGCATCTCCTCCCAGACCACGCGCAGCTGCATCTCGGCCAGGCGGTTGCCCAGGCACCGGTGCAGGCCGAAGCCGAAACCCGCGTGCTGGCGCGGCCGCTCGCGGTCGATGACGAAGCCGTCGGGATCGTCGATCACGCTGTCGTCGCGGTTGCCCGAGACGTACCACATCACGACCTTGTCGCCCTTCCGGATGGTCTTGCCGCCGACCTCGTGGTCGGCGAGGGCCGTGCGGCGCATGTGCGCCACCGGGCTTTGCCAGCGGATGATCTCGGGCACGGCGCTCGCCAGCAGCTCAGGGTTGGCGCGCAGCCGCGCGTAGGCGTCCGGATGGCGGTTCAGCGCGATCAGCCCGCCGGTGATCGAGTGCCGCGTGGTGTCGCTGCCGGCGACGATCAGCAGGATCACGTTGCCCAGGTAGCGCCAGGGGTCGTTGTCCTTGTTGGTGGCCGCGCCATGCGCCAGCATCGAGATCAGGTCGTTGGTCTGGGGCCTGGGCTCACGCTCGTTCCAGAGGTCGACGAACCTGGTCAGGGTGACCATCATCTCGGCCTGCCGGGCCATCTCCTGTTCCGGCGTGGCGTTCACGTCGAAGGCCAGCAGCAGGTCCGAGCAGCGCGGCAAGAGGCGCCGCTCCTCGAACGGGAAGTCGAACAGGGTCGCCAGCATCTGGCTGGTCAGCTCGACCGAGACCTTGTCGACGAAGTCGAACGTCTCGCCCACCGGCAGTTCGTCGAGGATCCTGCCCGCCCGCTCGCGGATCAGCGGCTCCATGGCGTTGATGCTGGCCGACGAGAACATCGGCGCCACCACCTTGCGCTGCTCGTCGTGCAGCGGCGGGTCGAGGGAGATGAAGCTCGCCCGGTCGCGCGGCTCCTTGCCGTCGAAGATGGTGATGCCGCCGATCTCGCTGTCGGACGAGAACACCTGGTGATTGCCGTCGACGGCCACGATGTCGTCGTAGCGGGTCACCGACCAGTAGGGGCCGTATTCGCTGTCGGCGGTGTAGTGCACCGGATCCTCACGGCGCAGGCGCTCGAACCAGGGCCCGTGGGTGTCGGTGCGGAAGAGCTCCGGATCGGCGACCTGGAACTCGTCGAGCGGCGTGGCCCAGGCCTTGGCGCGCGCTTCCTCGGTACGCTGGGACCCGTCGGCCATGGCCGCCTCCCGCTTGATGTCTGACGCATCAAATCCGAGACCCGCTGGCCCGGCAATACGGCGTTCGGTTAAGGTTCGGACAGATTCTGCGTGTGTGTGGGAGCAAGCGGCGATGGCCAACCATTGGCTCGTGAAGTCCGAACCGGCGAAGTACGCCTTCGCCGACCTGCAGCGCGACAAGCGCACCAACTGGGACGGGGTGCGCAACAACCAGGCGGCCCTGTTCCTGAAGGCGATGAAGGTCGGCGACGAGCTCCTCTACTACCACTCGCAGCAGGACCTGGCGGTGGTCGGGATCGCGCGGGTGTCGAAGGAGGCGTTCCCCGACACGACCGACGCCTCGGGCCGCTTCGTCGCCGTCGAGGTCGAGCCGGTCCGGGCGCTGAAGACCCCAGGCACCCTCGCGCAGATGAA
>DASZQQ010000330.1:0-3907 GCA_035549595.1 Caulobacteraceae bacterium | reverse complement strand
ACTTTCTCGGCCTCCCCATGGCAGGCGCTGTCAGGACGCGGCCGGTCGTCTGCTCCAACGCCTGGATCCAGGGCGCCGCGCCGAGTGGACGGCCTGTCGTCGAGGCGCTTCGGAGTCGTCGCTGCGTCTCCTCTGCAACGTCGATGTCGAAGAAGGTGGGCAACTCGGCGCCCAGCAGCTTCACCAGGGGAGCGGATGTCAGCAGCGGATCGCGGCGGTCGTCCAGATGGGCGCGCACCGGGTTCAGGCCGACGTAGCGCGCGCACTTGAGCAGGTACTGGTCGTCCATCGGGAACGAGGCGAAGCGCCCCTGCCACAGATAGCCCTTCCAGCCCTCTCGCTCGTTGACCCGGCGCGTGTAGCGCAAGTGCGTCGCGGAGACGGCTTCGGCGAGAGCCTCTGGCGTCGACGGGACGGCGATCAGGTGCACGTGGTTCGGCATCAGGCAGTAGGCCCAGACGTCCACCTTCGCCTCATGGAACGCCTCGGCGGCCAGGCGCAGGTACATCGCGTAGTCAGCCTCGCAGAAGAAGGTCTTCTGCCGACGGTTTCCGCGTTGCGTCACATGATGCGGCGTCCCTGGGATGACGACCCGCGCCAGTCTCGCCATCGGCGTGACCTCAAGGAGGTTTCAAGTTCTCATTTTGTTCCCGACCGGTCGGGCGCAGTCAAGGCGAAAGTGCGGAAAGTGGGGACACACACGACTTTCCGATCGCTCGGGAAGTCGTGTGTGTCGCCATTGTCCGCGCCTAGCCCGGCGCGGCGCGGCGGGCTAAACCCTGGGGATGCGTACCGACACTCCCCAGCCGATCCGGCTCGCCGACTACACCCCGCCTCACTACCTGATCGACGAGGTCCATCTGGACTTCAGTCTCGAGCCCAAGGCGACGCGGGTGAAGGCGCGGCTTTCCATCCGCCGCAACGGCGACCACGCCGAGCCCCTGCGCCTGAACGGCGAGCGTCTGAAGCCGGTCAGCGTCGCCCTCGACGGCCGCGTCCTCGGCGAGGCCGAGCGCACGATCGACGCCGAGTGGCTGACCGTCCCCGACGTGCCCGCCGCCTTCGTCCTGGAGACCGAGGTCGAGATCGACCCCGACGGCAACAAGGCGCTCGAGGGCCTCTACATGTCCGGCGGACGCTTCTGCACCCAGTGCGAGGCCGAGGGCTTCCGCAAGATCACCTGGTTCGCCGACCGGCCCGACGTGCTCAGCCGCTTCACCGTCCGCGTCGAGGGCGACAAGGCGTTCCAGCGCCTGCTCTCCAACGGCAACCTGGTCGAGGCCGGCGAGGCGCCGAACGGGCGCCACTACGCGGTCTGGAACGATCCCTTCCCCAAGCCCTGCTACCTGTTCGCCCTGGTCGCCGGCGAACTCGACGTGCTCGAGGACAGCTTCGTCACCATGTCCGGCCGGACTGTGGAGCTGAAGATCTACGTCGACCCCGGAATGGCGCCGCGCGCCGCCTACGCCATGGACAGCCTCAAGCGCTCGATGCGCTGGGACGAGGAGGCGTTCGGCCGCGAATACGACCTCGACCTGTTCATGATCGTCGCCGTACGCGACTTCAACTTCGGCGCGATGGAGAACAAGGGGCTGAACATCTTCAACTCGTCGCTGCTCCTGGCCGACCCTGAGACGGCCACCGACCTCGACTACGAGCGCATCGAGGGCGTCGTCGCGCACGAGTACTTCCACAACTGGACCGGCGACCGCATCACCTGCCGCGACTGGTTCCAGCTGTGCCTGAAGGAGGGCCTGACGGTCTTCCGCGACCAGAGCTTCTCGGGCGACCAGCGCGGCCACGTGGTCCAGCGCATCAAGGACGTGAAGGCCCTGCGCGCCCGGCAGTTCTCCGAGGACGCCGGCCCGCTGGCCCACCCGGTGCGCCCCTCGACCTACGTCAAGATCGACAACTTCTACACGGCGACGATCTACGAGAAGGGCGCCGAGGTCATCCGCATGCTGAAGCTGATCCTCGGCGACGAGGTGTTCCGCCAGGGCATGGACCTCTACTTCGAGCGCTGGGACGGGCACGCGACCACGGTCGAGGCCTTCATCCAGTGCTTCGCCGACGTCTCGAAGCGCGACCTCTCGCCGTTCTTCGCCTGGTACGAGCAGGCCGGCACGCCGAAGGTGAGCCTCGAGAGCCGCTATGATCCGGAGACGCGGACGCTGCAGATCGACCTCTCGCAGGTGACGGCGCCGACGCCGGGCCAGGCGGAGAAGAAGGCGCTGCCGATCCCGGTGGCCCTCGGCCTGCTCGACGAGGACGGCCGCGTCCTGCGCGACACCGAGGTGGTGGTCCTGGACGAGGCGCAGAAGACGCTCACCATCGAGAACGTCGAGCGCGAGCCGGTGGTCTCGGCCCTGCGCGGCTTCTCGGCGCCGGTGAACCTGAAGTCCGACGCCCCGGCGCGCGACGCCTATGTGCTCCTGGCCGCCGACCCGGACCTGTTCAACCGCTGGGAACAGGGCCAGACCCTGGCCCGCGACCTGATCCTGAGCCGCGCCGCGGGCCGGCCGGACGAGGTCGGCGAGGCGCGCTTCGCCGAGGCCATGGGCCGGGCGCTGGAGGACCAGTCGGCCGAGCCGGCGTTCAAGGCCCTGCTGCTGGCCCTGCCGTCCGAGACCGACCTGGCCGTGGCCTCGCCGCCGGCCGACCCGGCCGCGATCCACGAGGCGCGCGACACCTTGCGCGCCCGCATGGCCGTGCACCTGGGCGACACCCTGCGCCGCCTGCACGGCGGCCTGCAGGACGGCGGCGAGTTCTCGGCCTCGGCCGAGGCGGCGGGCCGGCGGGCGCTGCGCAACGCGGCGCTGGAGCTGCTGGCGGCCGATCCGCACGAGGAGAACCGCGAGCGCGCGCGGCTGCACTTCGCCGGCGCCGGCAACATGACCGACGCCATGGGCGGCCTCACGGCCCTGATGCTGCTGGGCGGCGACGACTTCGACGACGCCGTGGCCGCCTTCTACGAGCGCTGGAAGGACGAGCCCCTGGTCATCGACAAATGGTTCCAGGTCCAGGCGCGCGATCCCTCCGAGGGCGCGCTCGGCCGCGTCCTGGCCCTGACGGCGCATCCCGCGTTCGATCCCAAGACGCCGAACCGGCTTCGGGCCCTGGTGCAGTTCTTCGCCGGCCAGAACCCGGCCCGGTTCCACGACCCCAGCGGCGCCGGCTACCGCTTCCTGGCCGACCAGATCCTGATGGTCGACGCCTTCAACCCCAACGTCGCGGCGCGGCTGATCGAGCCGCTCGGGGCCTGGGCGCGCTACACGCCCGAACTCGGCGCCCTGATGCGCGCCGAGCTGGAGCGCATCGTGCAGTCGCCCAACCTGTCGAAGAACGTCTACGAGCTGGCGACCAAGGCGCTGGCCTGAGGATGGAGAGTCCCACTTTCCGGGTGTGGCAAAATGGACTCTTGAAGCTTCGGACAGATTGCCGCGCCCGTGACGCGGCGCCTGACGGCGCGTAAGAATCGAATCAGGGGTGATTTGGGATAGGGCTTTCTAGGAGCGGCGGGCTTTGGCCAGGGACGCCAGGGGCGGTCGGCGGGAACGCAAGGCCGCGCGCGTGGGCGCCGACGCCCTGGCGCGGACGCCGGTCCGCAGCCAGCAGACGCTGAGCCGCGTCGCCATCCTGGCCGCCCTCCTGCTTCTGGCCATCTACACCGCCTTCGCCGCCATCCGCCTGCAGCATTCGGAGTCGGCCGCGCCCAACGGCGAGGGGCTGGCGGCGCGGGCCACGACCCTGGCCGAGCGGCTCGACGCCGAGGCCGACGTGCTGAAGGCGGCCCTGTCGGCCGGCGACGCCGTCGCGCGGCGGGCGCCGGACGCGCCGCTGGACGCCGCCGAAGCAGCGCTGAGGGCCGCCGGCCCACGCGCGACCGGGGCCGCGGTGGTCCTGGGCG
>DASZQQ010000329.1:0-4824 GCA_035549595.1 Caulobacteraceae bacterium | reverse complement strand
GGATGATGCTCGAGATCCGGGTGCGCAAGCTGGAGGCCGGGTCGGCCTGGTCCGAGGACCCGCCCTCGCGCTCGCGCCATTTCGTCGCCAACGTGCGCATCCTGGACGTCGCCGGCGACGAGGTGACGCTCGACGTCGCCTTCCACCTCTACCGCTCGCGGCTGAATTCCGAGGCCAGCGAGTGGTTCGGCCGACGCACCGACGTGCTGCGCCGGGCGGGCGACGGCTTCGTCCTGGCGAAGCGGCACATCTTCCTGGACCAGACCGTGATCCTGGCCACCAACATGAGCACGATCTTCTGATGGGCGCCCTGGACGGCGAGGCGGTGCTCGTCACCGGCGGGGCCTCAGGCCTCGGCCGGGCGGTGGTCGAGCGGTTCCTGGAGGAGGGCGCCAGCGTCGCCGTGCTCGACCGTGCCCCCGACCGCCTGGCGGACCTTGCGGCGGCGAAGGCGGACCGGCTGGAGGTGGTCGGCGGGGACGTCCGCTCTCTGGCCGACAACGCCCGCGCGGTGGCGGCGTGCGTCACGCGCTTCGGCAAGCTCGACTGCGCGATCGGCAACGCCGGGCTCTGGGACTATTCGCTGTCGCTGGACGCCCTGCCGGCCGACGGTCTCGACGCCGCCTTCGACGAGCTCTTCCACGTCAATGTGAAGGGCTACCTGCTCCTGGCGAAGGCGGCCCTGTCGGATCTCGTGCGGTCGGCGGGCTCGCTCGTCTTCACCGTCTCGAACGCCGGCTTCGACCCGGCCGGCGGCGGGCCGCTGTACACGGCCACCAAGCATGCGGTCGTCGGCCTGATCCGCGAGCTCGCCTACGAACTGGCCCCCGCCGTGCGGGTGAACGGGGTCGCGCCGGGGCCGATCGAGACGGACTTGCGCGGTCCGGCGTCGCTGGGCATGGCCGACCGCTCGATCGGCAGCATCGGCCTTGCGGCCATGGCCGGCCCCAGCGTGCCGCTCGGCAAGGTGCCGGCGACGGAGGACTACGCCGGCGGCTACGTATTCCTGGCCTCGCGGCGCGACAGCCGGCCGGCGACGGGCGGTGTCCTCAGCCTCGACGCCGGCATCGCCGTGCGCGGCATCGGCCGCGTCTCGGCCGGCGGCGGCCTCGCCGCCAAGTACGGCGGCGGGACTTGAGGCCGGCGCCATGACCACCCGTCCGCCCCCGGTCGATCGCTCGCGCAACGACGTGCGCATGGACGGCGTCTTCTTCCGCCGCGCCAGCGCGCACGGCGACTTCGCCAGGACGCTCGATCCGGGGACCTTCTCCTACTGCGTCATGATCCGGTCGGGTCGCCTGACGCTGGAGGCGGACTTCCCCACGCGCCTGTCGATCACCCTGGAGGCGGGCGACACGGTCTCGATCAGCGGGCTCGTGCCGCACGTCTTCCATCGGGTCGGGCTGGAGCCGACGGCGCCGCCGGAACCCTTCGAGGCCAGGCCCATGGCCGAGGCCGCCGAAGAGGGCGACGTCGAGCTGGTCATCGGCGTGGCGCCGAACGAGGCGCTGGCCCTGGGATCGCTGCTGCTGGGCCCGATCGTCGTGCGGACGGCCGAGCATCCGGACCTGTCGCGGCGCCTCTGGGGCGCTGTGGCCATGCTCGAGGACGAGTATGCGGACGCCGAGTGGATCGACCGCGACCTGGTGATCCGGCGCCTCGCCGAGATCATGCTGGTCAATCTGATGCGGCGCGTCTTCGCCGAGCGCCGCGAGACGGGCGCCGAGGCGCGGCCCGAGACCAGCAGCCGCGGCGTGCTGTCGGCGATAAACGCCTTCCTGCATGCGCCCGAACGGGCCTGGACACTGGCGGATCTGGCCCGGACCGCCGGCATGTCCCGCACCCGCTTCGCCGAGGAGTTCCGGCTCGTCACCGGCCAGACGCCCGGGCGCGTGATCGCCCGCCTGCGCCTGACGGCCGCCGCGCACCGGCTGGCGAGCGAGAGGCTGAGCGTCGAGGTCGCTGCCGACGAGGCCGGCTACAGCTCGTCGGCCGCCTTCGTGCGCGCCTTCCAGCGCGAGTTCGGCGAGACGCCCGCGCGCTGGCGCCGCCGGCGCCGCGATGTCGAGCCCCTGCGCGCCAAGGCCCGGGGCGGCCGCGCCGCGTCCATGGGCCGCGACGGGCGCTGAGACCAGAGGAGGCTGCATGTCGATTTCCGCCTTGGGATACGTCGGGTTCGAGGTCAGCGACCTGGCCGCGTGGAGCGCCTTCGCGTCCGGTTTCCTGGGGGTGATGCCGGCCGAGACGCCCGGCGAGGCCCGCCGCTACCGGATCGACAGCCACGCCTGGCGCGTGGAGGCGCGCGAGGGCGCGCGGGACGACCTCGCGTTCGCCGGCTTCGAGGTCGCCGGCGCCGCCGAGCTGAAGGCCGTGGCCGAACGTCTCCGGGCCCAGGGCGTGGCGGTCACCGAGGGCGGCGCCGATCTCCTCCGGGAGCGCGGCGTCTGTGGTCTGGTCCGCTGCCAGGACCCCGATGGCCTGGACGTCGAGATCTACTACGGCCCGACGCTGGCGACCGATCGCCCGTTCGTCTCGCCGGCCGGTGTCAGCGGCTTCGTGACCGGTCCGCAGGGGCTCGGTCACGTCGTCCTGGCCACGGCGGACATCGAGGCGGCGCGGGCCTTCTATCGCGACGCGCTGGGCTTTCGCCTGTCGGACTACATCCGCATGCGGATGGGGCCGGACATGGCCGTCGACCTCGAATTCTACCACTGCAATCCGCGCCACCACACGCTGGCGCTGATCCCCCTGCCGGGACCGGCGCCCAAGCGGCTGCACCACTTCATGCTCCAGGCGCGCGGCCTCGACGACGTCGGCTTCGCCCTCGACCGGGCGGGCCGCGGCGGCGCGCCCCTGACCCAGACCCTGGGCCGGCATTCGAACGACGAGATGGTGTCGTTCTACGCGCGCACCCCGTCCGGCTTCGAGGTGGAGTTCGGCTGCGGCGGGCTGGAGGTCGACGACGAGACCTGGCGCGTGACGCGACACGACAGGACCAGCAGCTGGGGCCACAGGCGGCCCGGCGTGTAGAGGGGCTGACCCATGGACCTTGGAATCCGCGGCCGCACGGCCATTGTCTGCGGCGGCAGCGCCGGCCTGGGCCGCGCGACGGCGCTGGCCCTGAGCCGCGAGGGCGTGCGGGTGTTCCTCGCCGCCCGGACCGAGGACCGGCTGCGCCAGGCGGCCGGCGAGATCGCCGCCGAGACCGGGACCGAGGTCGTCCCCGTCGCCTGCGACGTGGCTTCGGACGAGGGGAGGGCGGCCCTCGTCGCCGCGTGCCCGACGCCCGACATCCTGGTCAACAACGCAGGCGGGCCGCCGCCCGGCGACTTCCGCACCTGGGAGCGCGAGGACTGGCTGAAGGCCATCGACGCCAACATGCTGTCGGCGATCTTCCTGATCCGCTCGACGATCGACCCGATGCTCGAGCGCGGCTTCGGGCGCATCGTCAACATCACCAGCCACATGGTGAAGGAGCCGCGCGCGATCCTCGGCCTCTCCAACGGCGCGCGGGCCGGCCTGACCGGCTTCGTCGGCGGCCTGGCGCGCGACGTCGCGGCGAAGAACGTGACCATCAACAACGTCCTGCCGGGCCAGTTCGACACCGACCGCCTGAGGGCCAACCACGCCCGCTTCGCCGCGGCGGCCAAGGCCGATCCGGAACAGGTGCGCGAGCGCCAGCGGACCCAGATCCCGGCCCGGCGGTTCGGCGATCCGGCCGAGTTCGGCGCCATGTGCGCGTTCCTGTGCAGCGCCCACGCCGGCTACGTCACCGGCCAGAACATCCTCCTCGACGGCGGCCTGTTTCCGGGGTTGCTGTAGGGGCGGCCCGTCAGCCCAGCGGCAGTTCCAGCACCAGCCGGTTGCGGCCCGAGCGCCTGGCGTAGCCGGCGATGCGGCAGAAGCTGGCGATCATGGCCAGGCCCGCGCCGCCGCCGCGCTCCAGGTTCGGCCCGTCGAAGCGGGCCTCGCGCGGATCGAACGGCCGTCCGCCGTCGCTGAACGCCAGGCGCACCGCCGTCTCGGCGAGGCTGAGGCGCAGCACGATGCGCGCCCCCTCGTGCGGTCCGCCGTGCTCGACGACGTTGGCGACCCACTCCTCGACCACGACCGCCAGCCGTCCGGCCACGCCCGGCTCGAGCCTGGCGGCGACGGCGAAGCGCTGGGCGACGACGACGGCGCGCGAGACGGCGCCCGCATCCGCCTGCAGGCGCGCCCGGGCCTCGGCTTCCGTTCGGGCGTCGAGCTGGGCTATGACTGACCTCGAAATTCAAAGGGAGGCCGGCATGCGCGGACCGGTGATCGCAGCATTGCTGATGGTGGTCGGCCTGTCGACCGCGGCGGGGGCGAGCGCGGCCGAGATCGGGCGCATCAAGACCGTGATCGGCGCCGCCTCCGTCGTGCGCGGCAAGACCGTCTCGCCCGCCGTCGCCGGCCAGCTGCTGCAGGTCAGCGACGTGCTGCGGACCGGCGCCAACGGCCGCATCGGCGTCACCTTCATCGACAACAGCCGCTTCGCGGTGGGGCCGAACAGCTCGATCGCGCTCACGGCGTTCGAGTTCGACGACACGACCCACGTCGGCCGCTCCCTGACCACGGTCGACCGCGGCGCCCTGGCGGTGGTCTCCGGCCAGATCGCCAAGGAGAACAAGGACGCCATGCGGGTGCGCACGCCAACAACACTGCTCGCGGCGCGCGGCACGCGCTTCGTCGTTCAGGTTCCATGAGACGGCTCGCGATCCTGGCGATCTGCGCCGCGCTGGGCGGGTGCGCGGGCGCGCAGGTCGCCCTGCTGGACGGCGAGGCGGGTCACGGCGCCGGCGC
>DASZQQ010000328.1:0-23444 GCA_035549595.1 Caulobacteraceae bacterium | reverse complement strand
TGCAGACCCTGCAGGACGAGGAGCGCGCCGACTTCGCCCGCGACCTGCACGACGAGATCGGCCCGCACCTCTTCGCGGTCAACGTCGACGCCGCCATGGTCGGCCAGCTGGTCGCCGCCGGCCGCGCCGACGAGGCCCTGGCGCAGGTCAAGGCGATCCAGGCCTCGGTCGCCCACATGCAGAAGCTGGTGCGCGAGATCCTGTCGCGGCTCCGGCCCACGCCGCTGTACGAGCTCGGCCTCACAGGCGCGGTGGCCGACCTCGTCGCCTTCTGGCGCGCCAGGCATCCCGAGATCGCCTTCGAGGTGGCTCTGCCCGACAAGGACGACGCCCTCGGCGAAACGGCGCGGGAGGCCGTCTATCGCGTGATCCAGGAGGGTCTGAGCAACGCCGTCCGCCACGGCCGCCCGGGCCGGGTGCGGGTCTCGGTTTCGGTCGCTAAGGACGGCGCCGTCACCGCCGAGGTCTCCGACGACGGCCGCGGCGGCCAGACCGGCGGCGACGAGCGGGGCTTCGGCCTGAAAGGCATGCGCGAGCGCGTGACGGCGGCCCACGGCGACCTCACCGTCGACCGCGCCGGTCCCGACGGCGGCTGGCGTGTGGCGGCCCGCCTGCCGGCCGCCGAAGAGCCCGCGGGAGCCGCCGGATGAGCCTGCTGATCGTCGACGACCACGCCATCGTCCGCGATGGCCTGAAGCGCCTCCTCGCCGCGGAAGGCCTGGGCGAGATCCTGGAGGCCGCGGACGGGCGCGAGGCCCTCGCCATCGTGCGCAAGGCCGCGCCGGACCTGATCATCCTCGACCTGAACCTGCCGGGGCTGGGCGGCCTGGAGCTCCTGCGCCGGCTCGTGCAGCTGGGCGCCGGCCGCATCCTGGTGCTTTCCATGCACGGCGAGCCGCTCTACGCCAAGCGCGCCCTCGAGGCCGGCGCGGCCGGCTATGCGACCAAGAACATCTCGCCCGACGAGCTCGTCGCCGCCGTGCGCAAGGTCGCCTCGGGCGGCCGCTTCGTGGAGGCCGAGGTCGCCCAGGCCCTGGCCGTGATCGGCGCCGAGACCGGCCGCGCGTTCGACAACCTGAGCCCCCGCGAACTGGAGATCATGCGCCTCCTGGCCAAGGGCGCCAGCCTGGCCGAGATCGCCACGGCGGTCGGCGTCGGCTACAAGACCGTCGCCAACACCTGCAGCCAGATCAAATCCAAGCTCGGCGTCTCCCGCACCGCCGACCTCGTCCGCCTGGCCATCGAGACCGGGGTGATGTGACCGCTTCCGGCGGCGAGCGCACGCGAGCAATCTGGCATCGCAGCGGCTTCGACCGCCGCTCCTGATAGGGACCACGAACCACACGAACCACACGAACGGTCAGCAGATGTCCTCGGCGGTGGCGGCCGAACGAACCTGTTCGTGTGGTTCGTGTGGTTCGTGGTCGAAAAAATGCGACGCTTCCGCCCGCTCGGCGGTCGCCGACTGGCGTCAGTTCCCCGCCGCCTTCGGGATCTGGAAGGCGACATTGATGCGCAGGCCCACGGCCAGGGCGTTGCGGAGGTGGGGCTGGGAGGCCGGGTGGATCACCCATTGCAGGTCGGGCTGCAGGGTGAGGTGGTCGCCGATAGCGTGGCTGTAGGTGGCCTCGACGACGGTCTCGGCGTCCGGCAAGCCCAAGATCCGCCGCGAGTCGGCGCCGACGATGGCGTGGGCGATGGCGAGGCCGGCCTGATCGCCCTTGAAGCCGAAGGGGTCGGCCTTCACCACGCCGGCGCCGAGGTAGCCGCTGACGACGTTGATCCTGCCGTCGGCGAAGCCGCCGCGCACCCAGCCGGACCAGCCGCGGCCGATCGGCCCTTGCACATAGGCGTAGGCGCCGCGTTGGCCGTGCTGCACGCCGCGGGCGGGATCGACCGGATCGAAGTCTGCCGTGTAGCCCCAGGCGCCGATCGAGAGCTGCCTGTCGCCGGCGAACGTCCAGTCCGCCTGGCCGATGACGAGGGCGCCGTCGGCGGCGCTGAGGCGCACGGCGGCGAACGCCCGCGGGTGGTCCGGATCTCCGGGCGCGCCGTCGAACACCGCTGTGCGGAGGGTCAGGCGCGAGGACACCGCCCAGTTCACCTGCGCCCCGAGGGAGCTGACCGGGAAGATCGACGGGCCGTTGCGGCCGCTGTCGGAAAGATCCGGGCCGATGCCGTGCGAGGAGTCGAGGAAGAGGCCGGCCGGGGCGACGGAGTCGAACTCGTAATTCAGGTCCATCAGGCCGCCTCGCACGGTGACCGGCCCGACCGTCTGCTCGGCCCAGGCGTTCATCAGCCGCCAGGTGCTGTAGGCCTCGATGTTGCTGACGGTCTCGATGTCGCCGACGCGGCTGCCGCTGAAGGCCTCGCCGTTGGTCTTGAACACCTGGGCGTGCGCCTTGAAGCCCGGCAGGCCGACGGCCTCGCCGGCGAAGGTCGCGTTGAACTCGACCTTGTTCAGCGTCGTGTCGCCGACGCGCAAGCCGCCGGTCACGTTGCGCCAGTAGTCCACGTGCTCGGCGACCTCGAGCTGCAGCGCCGGCGCCTTGGCCTCCTCGGCGCAGGCCGACCCCGCCGTGGCGGCGCCGATGACGGCCGCGATCAGCCCCCCCGGGCGCACGCCCTGCCTATCCGCCGCGCTTCAGGGTCTCGCGGGCGATGACCACCTGCTGGATCTGGCTGGTGCCCTCGTAGATCCGGAAGATGCGCACGTCGCGGTAGAGGCGCTCGATGCCGTGGTCGGCGACGTAGCCCGAGCCGCCGAAGATCTGCACCGCCCGGTCGGCTACGCGCCCGACCATCTCGGAAGCGAAGTACTTGGCCGCGGCGGCCTCCAGGGTGACGCTCTCACCGGCGTCGCGCTTGCGCGCGCTCTCCAGCGTCAGCGCCCTGGCGGCCATGGCCTCGGTCTTGGAGTCCGCGATCATGCCCTGGATCAGCTGGAAGCCGGCGATCGCCTGGCCGAACTGCTTGCGTTCCGAGGCGTAGGCGACGCAGTCGGCGATCAGGCGCTCGGCGACGCCGATGCAGACCGACGAGATGTGCAGCCGGCCGCGGTCGAGCACCTGCATGGCGACCTTGAAGCCCTCGCCCTCGGCGCCCAGGCGGTTCTCGGCCGGCACCCGGACGTTGTCGAAGATCACGTCGCAGATGTGGGCGCCCTGCTGGCCCATCTTCTTTTCCGGCTTGCCGATCGAGAGGCCCGGCAGGTCGCGCGGCACGAGGAAGGCCGAGACCCCGGCGCCGCCCTTCTTGTCCGGGTCGGTGCGGGCCATCACCGTGAAGAGGCCGGCCTTGTTGGCGTTGGTGATGAAGCGCTTGGCGCCGTTCAGGACGTAATGGTCGCCGTCGCGCACCGCGCGCGTCTGGACCGCGGCGGAGTCGGAGCCGGCCTCGGGCTCGGTCAGGGCGAAGGAGGTGACGATCTCGCCGGTGGCGATGCCGGGCAGCCACTTGGCCTTCTGCTCGGCGGTGCCGAACATCACGAGGCCCTGGCTGCCGATGCCGACGTTGGTGCCGAAGGCCGAGCGGAAGGCGGGGCTGGTGCGGCCCAGCTCGATGCCGACCAGGCACTCGTCCTCCATGGACAGGTCCAGGCCGCCGAACTCCTCCGGAATCGAGAGGCCGTAGAGCCCCAGGCCCTTCATCTCGGCGATGACGTCGTCCGGGATCGCGTCCTCCTCGGCGACCTGGGCCTCCAGCGGGCGCAGGCGTTCGGCGACGAACCGGCGCACGGTGTCGATCAGCTGGTCGCGGGTTTCGCGGTCCAGGGCCATCGGTGAAGTCTCCCCTCGGTGAGCAGGCGCGCCTTGCGTCGCATCGTCCAGCGACGCTAAGCCCTCGGGCCATAACTAGAGTCGGGAAAAGTTCCCGGCAAACGCTTAAGGACCCATAGCGATGGACGGTGGCGACGCCCAGACCCCCTGGCCCCGCGAGCTGATCACCGACGGCGAGTGGGCCGGCTGGACGATCTGGAGCTCCGACCCGTTCGAGCTGCACGCCGGGCCGTTCTACACCAAGCGCGACGAGACCGGCGTCGTCTGCGCCTTCAAGGCCGAGCGCAAGCACATGAACGGCGGCGGCTTCATGCACGGCGGCTGCCTGATGACCTTCGCCGACTACGCCATCTTCGCCATCGCCGGCGACGCCCTGGACGGGACCGGCTCGGTGACCGCCTCGATGAACTCCGAGTTCATCGACGGCGCGCGCGAGGGCGAGCTGATCGAGGCGCGCGGCGAGGTGGTCCGCAACGGCGGCTCGCTGGTGTTCCTGCGCGGCCAGGTTTCGACCGGCGGGCGCACGCTGCTGAACTTCTCGGCCATCATCAAGAAGGTGAGGCGCAAGGGCTAGATCGTGGACCTTACTCGGCTTTCCGTTCTCGACCTGTCGCCCGTCTCCGGCGAGGAGACGCAGGCCCAGGCCGTGCGCGACAGCCTGGAGGTCGCGGCCGCCGCCGACCGGCTGGGCTACCACCGCATCTGGTTCGCCGAGCACCACTCGATGGCGACGATTTCGTCGGCGACGCCGGAGATCCTGATCGCGGCGGCGACCCAGCGCACGACCCGCATCCGCCTGGGCTCGGGCGGGGTGATGCTGCCGAACTATTCGCCGCTGAAGGTGGCCGAGACCTTCATGGCGCTCGAGGCCCTGGCCCCGGGGCGGATCGACCTCGGCGTCGGCCGCGCCCTGGGCGCCGACGCGCGCACGGGCGCCGCCCTGCGCTCGCAGAGCTCGGAGGTGTTCCCGCACTACTTCGCCCTGCTGAACGCCTGGCTGCTGGACGCGGCCGGCAAGGAGCCCTTCCCCGAGCGCCATCCGGCCAGCGGCGTCAAGGCGAGCCCCAGCGGGCCCTCGCACCCGGCCCTCTTCATGCTGACCTCGTCGATCGAGAGCGCGATCTTCGCCGGCCGCGCCGGCGTCGGCATGGTGTTCTCCGAGTTCATCGCCCGCACCGACGGCGCCCCGGCGGTGGCCGCCTACCGCCAGGCGTTCGAGCCCTCGCCGTTCCTGGCCGAGCCCTTCGCCGGCATCGGCCTGATCGCCTTCGCCGCCGAGACCGCCGAGGCGGCGCAGCGACTGGACATGCCGCGCCGCGCCTCCACCCTCGCCTTCCAGACCGGCGAGCGGCGCCGCTTCGCCACGGCCGAGGCCGCCGAAGCCTACCTCGCCGAGAACGAAGGCCACCCGCTGCTGGCCCAGATCGCCGCCCGCAGCCTGACCGGCGACGGCCCCACGGTCCGCGCCGCCCTCGCCGACAAGGCCCGCGCCGCCCATGTGGACGAACTCTTCGTCATGTCCGTCGGCCCGACCCTGCAGGACCGCATCCGCTCGCTGGAGCTGATGGCGGAGGGCTGAGGCCCGAAGCGGCGCGGCCGTTGTGGAACCGCAGGCCGCCGCGAAGGCGGCTGAGCCCGATTTTGGAACCACGAACAGACACGAAAGAACACGAAAAGGGGCGAAAGCCTGGGCGCCTAGGACGTCCGCGAAGCCTTCGTGTGGTTTCGTGTCTGTTCGTGGTTCGAAAAAGCGGCTGCGCCGCCCTCTCGGCGGATCGGGAGAGCCGCTTGCGCGGCGCCCTAAGGCAGCACCTTCACCTCGATGCGGGTGACGCCGTAGACACTGCGCGAGGGCTTGCGGTCGCCGTCGACGACCAGGCGCCAGGGGGCGTCGTGGGCGGGCAGCGGGGCGCCGTCCATGCGGTCGGCGAGGATGGTCGGGTGGGCCTGGACGCTGTGGTCGGTCTCGGCGAGCGAGAGGACCGCGCGGAAGCCGTCGGCGCCCGTGACCACCAGGTAGTCCCGCACCGCCTCGGCATGGACGCGCGCGCCGGTCGGGGCGTCGACGAGGCGCAGGAGCTCGGTCAGCACCACGCCCTTGTACTTGTGCGCGGCGCCGTGATTGACCATCGAGGCCTCGTCCCGGTCGAGCCCGACGAGGACCTCGGGCGTCAGGGTGATGGTCTTTCCGGTCGGCCCGACGATCACCGCCGGCTTCGGCGGCGACGCCGGCGCGCTCGGCGCCGGCTCGGCGAGGACCGCCCCGCCCCACAGCACGGCCGTCGCCGCAAGCATCCGCCACATGAGGGGCTCCCTTACTTTCCGAAGATCGAGGACGGCAGCAGGCCGACCACCGAGGCGGTCATGCAGGTGGCCAGGAACCCGCCCAGCATCGCCTTCCACACCAGGGTCATCACCTCGCGCCGGCGCTCGGGGACCAGCACCGTGTAGCCGGCGACGTTGATGCCCACCGAGGCGATGTTGGCGAAGCCGCAGAGGGCGTAGGTCATGATCACCCGCGACCGCTCCGTCAGCTCGCCCGCCGGCAGCTTGGAGAGGTCGATGAAGGCGGTGAACTCGGTCAGCACCAGCTTGGCGCCGAGGAGGGCGCCGGCCGTCGGCGCCTCCTTCCAGGCGATGCCGAGGCTCCAGGCCAGCGGCGCGAACACGAACCCCAGGATGCGCTCGACGCTGAGCGGCGCCCCGCCGACCGCCGGCGCGAAGCCGAGCAGGGCGTCGAGCATGGCCACCAGGGAGACGAAGACGATCAGGGTCGCCGCGACGTTGAGGACGATGTTGAGCCCGTCGCCGGTGCCCTTGATCAGGGCGTCGACCGAGCTTTCGTAGACCTTGGAGGCGGAGGGATCCATGTCCTGCGGCCGCTCGGCGGCCGGGTCGCGGGGCACCAGGATGCGCGCCAAGAGCACCCCGGCCGGGGCCGAGATGATCGAGGCGGTGACCACGTGCGCGGCCGCGTTCGGCAGCACCGACTTCAGGATCGTTGCGTAGGCGACCATCGTCGAGCCGGAGACGCAGGCCATGCCCACGGTCAGCAGCATGAAGAGCTCGGAGCGCGACAGGGTGGCCAGATAGCTGCGGATGAAGATCGGCCCCTCGACCTGGCCCATGAACACCGTCGCCGCGGTCGCCAGCGCCGGGGCGCCGCGCAGGCCCATGGTCTTCTCGAACACCACGCCGAAGCCCTGAGTCACCCAGCGCAGGATGCGCCAGTGCCAGAGCAGGGCCGAGAGCGCGCAGATCACCAGGATCACGGGCAGCACGCGGAAGGCGAACACGAAGAGCCCGTCCTTGTCGGTCACCTGATAGGGCTGGTGGTCGGTTCCGGCGAGGAAGCCGAACACGAACTGCACCCCCGTCTGGGTGCTCTTCGAGAGGCCGTCCACGGCGTTGCCCGCCCCGATCAGCACCGCCTGCGAGGCCGGCAGGCCGAAGAGCAGCAGGACGAGGCCGGCCTGGACGGCGATGGCGCCGATGGCGAGCTTCCACGGGAAGCGGCCGCGCGCTTCGGACAGCGCCCAGCAGACGGCGATGGTCAGGACGATCCCCGCCAGGCTCTGCGCGTTCTGAAGCTCGAACATGGTCCCCCCGAGTCCCCGCTACCCGGGATTGACCACCATCGCCCGGAGCGGCGCAAGGGAGGGTTGGCCTGGCGCGCCCGTCGTGCCAGGAGAGGCGTCCGGGCGGGGCGCCGCGCGATTGCGAGTGACGATGATCCGCCCTGCCCGGCCCGCCGTTCTCATCGGCCTGCTGCTTGCCCTTTCCGGCGCGCCGGCCCTCGCCAACGATCCGGGCGCGGACGGCCTCTTCGGCCGCGACGTGCGCGGCGGGGTGGCGCTGAAGGGCCGCATCTGGCTGCACGGCCTGGGCGCGCTGGCCTGGTTCGACCTCGCCACGCACGTCCGCCACGTGGAGATCCCCAACGGCGTGCTGGACGCGGCCAAGTGGAACGGCGAGGTCTGGGCCCTGCGCCGGCGCGCCGACCTGCCGGCCCCCGACCCTTCGCGCTCGCGCTACAGCGCCTACTACTGGCGCGGCGGGGGGTTCTTCGAGCTGCCGCCGCTGACGGCGAAGACGGCGGACGGGCCGCAGAAGCTGGCGATGAGCGCCGCCGGCCCGCGCCTCGTCGGCCGCGGCGCGATCTGGAGCCTGCCCAGAAACGGCTCGCGCTGGAGCGAGCGCGCCGTGCGCTGGCCTAAGGGCGAGAGCGGCCGCGACTTCGCCGCCGCCGCGGCCAGCGCCGACGGCCGGTCGGTCTACCTGGCGCACAAGGGTGGGCCGCTGATCCGGCTCGACACTGCCAGCGGCCGCGCCGCGGGCCTGGGCGGGGGCCCGGTGGTCGGCCTGGCGCAGGACCCGAAGCAGCCGGCCTGCGTGCTCGTCGCCTACGCCGACCGCCTCGCCCGCGCCTGCGGGGCGGAGGTGAAGCCGATCCCCGCGACGCCCGCCTTCGCCGAGCCCCTGACCGGCGTCGCCGCCGAGGGCGACGTGGTCTGGGCCGCCAGCCGCGCCGCCGCCTACCGAGTCACGGGCGGCAAGGCCGAGCGCCTCCCCCTCCCCGCCTGGACCCCGCTCACCGACCTCGAGATCAGCCGCCCGGCCCCCGAAGCCGTGCTGGTCCTCTCCAACCTCTCGGCCCACGCGGCGGATACCCCCGCGCCCCTGCTGCTGACAGGACCCTGAACCCTCCCTCCCCCTCGTGGGGAGGGAAAGCTCGCGAAGCGAGCAGGGTGGGGAAGTGCGGTGAGAGGCGCGCGCTAACCGGTTGGCGTCGCGGCGGTTTCACACTTCCCCACCCTGTCGATGCTGCGCATCGACTGTCCCTCCCCCCGAGGGGGAGGGAGGACTCAAGGCGTTTCGCCGGTCATCCGTTTCAGGATCAGGACGTGCATCTCGCGCGTCGGCGTGTAGTCGCGGTGGCGGACTTCGAACCGGGTGGGGCCGATCTTCTTCACGCCCTCGCCGCAGAAGCTGACCAGGGAGTCGGCGTCGCCCTTGTCGATCACCATGCGGAAGTCACCGATCGGCGCACGCCAGTTGGCGCCGGTGGACAGGATGTAGTCGATGCGCTGCTCGGTGTAGGGCGCGAACTCCACGTCCGCCCGGTGCGGCGTGTTGCGGATCGCGGCCAGGAAGCCGTCGTCGACGCAGTAGCGGGCGCGCTGGGCGGCGTACTCCGGCTCCTTGGCGAAATAGGGCGCGCCCCACGACGTGCCCGCCGTCTCACCGACCGAGGGCGTGTAGCGGTGCTCGACCACCACCTCGCGGCCGGCGGGGAAGACCTGGCGCCAGTAGTAGGTCGTCTTCAGGGTCCAGGTGGCATAGAGGTGGCGCTCCCAGCCGTGGCCGGCGTCGTACTCCATGATCTGGCCGAGGCCGAGGCGCATGACCTCGTCCTTCTTGGCCTGAGGCAGGGCGTCGAGCACCTTGTTGGTCGCCTCCAGGTGCGGGGCGAGCGGGATGCCGTTGGCGCGCAGCCACTGGGTGCGCTCGACGCCCCGGGCGAACACCTTCTGCTCGACGTCGGCGTGCACGGGGCGGCCGTCGACGAGGGTCGAGAAGCCGAGGATGTTGACCGGGTCCTCCGTCGGCACGGCGATGTTGTCGTCCTCGCCGGCGATGGTGATGTCCGGCATCGGGAAGGCGACCAGGATCGAGACGTCCTTGGCGTCCGTGTTGGCGAAGCGGTAGCGCACGCGCACCGCCTTGGCCGAGATGTAGAGGTCCTCGGACCGCATCTCGACGGCCGGGTCCTTCTTCAGCACGAGACCGCCGTTGGTCAGCTCGGCGCTGGAGTCGTTGGCGAGCGCGGCCGGCGCGCACAGGACGGCGGCGAGGGCGATGGCCGCGGATATGCGCTTCATGTCTGGGCTCCCGAGACGCTGGACGGCGAGCCTATTGCGCCGTCAGCTCCTTCACCAGCGCGGCGCGGCCGTAGACCTTGGCGAGGGCCTCGGTGACCGCCGCCGTTGACACCGCCACGGTGCGGTTGAGCTGGCCGTCGTAGGTGAAGTCGCCGGCGATGGAGTGGATGTTGCCGTCGAACGCCGCGCCGATGATCCGCCCCTCGGCGTTCACCACCGGCGAGCCGGAGTTGCCGCCGATGATGTCGTTGGTGGTGACGAAGTTGAACACCGTCGCCGGGTCGAGCCTGGCTCGGGCCGCTTCCCAGCGCGGCGGCAGGCGGAACGGATCGGCCCCGGTTGCCCGGGCGTAGAGGCCGGCGAAGTCGGTGAACGGCCCGGTGTCGTCGCCCTTGTAGCTCCAGCCGGCCACGGCGCCGTAGCTGAGGCGCAGCGAGAAGGTCGCGTCGGGATAGATGTTGGGACCGTAGAAGGCGAACCGCGCGCGCGCGATGCGCTCGGTCGCCCGGTCGATCGGCCCCTGGACGTCGTCCTCCCACAGCTGGCGCGCAGCGCGGGACAGGGGATCGGTGCGCAGGACGAACTGGACCAGCGGATCGGTCGAGGCCTGGATCGCCGGCAGGCCGCCGGCCCAGAGCGCGCGGCGCACCGCCGGGTCGGCGAGCTTCGAGCCCGCCACCAGGCGCCTTGCGAGGCCCTCGGGACTCTCCTTGCCCAGGACGATCGAGGTCACCGGCGCGTCGGCGCCCAGGTACTCGCGGGTCTTGGACAGCCAGAACTCGAGATACAGGGTCTCCAGGTCCGGATCGACCGCGTGGCCGTCGAACAGCGACTTCTCGATCAGCGGCAGGCGCGAGTCGGCGAACTCGGGCAGGCGCTGTCCGGACGGCTTCGGCCGCTCCAGCGCGCCGCGCACCAGGGTGCGGGCGTAGCGGAACAGCTCCGATCCGCCTCCAGCCCCGTTCTCGAGTTGTCGCCAGACCACGTACTGCTCAGCGTAGCCCTTCTGCACCGCCTCGATCTCGCCCCAGGGATCGCCGATCTCGGCCGCCAGCTTGGGATCGGCGGCGAGCTTGGCCTTCAGCTCGGCCTCCTCGCGGCGTCGCGCGGCCATGAAGGCCGGGTCCAGCAGGGCGAGCTGGCGCCCGTAGTAGACCTTGAACGCGTTCTCCTGGCCGAACAGGTGGTCGGTGGCGATGCGGCGGTGCTCGGGGCTCTGCTCCGAGAACTGGATCAGCCGCCCGCGCAGCTCCGAGCGCATCAGCTCGTTGGTGGGGATCACCACGTCGCGCAGGGTCTCGAGCTGGGCCACCGTCAGCTGGCGCTCGGTGGTCCCGGGATTGCCGGAGACGAACACCGCCTCGCCCGCCTTGGGCGGTTCGGTCGACCAGGCCAGGAAGTTGGGCGTCCCAGCCGGCTTGCCGTCGTCGTAGAGGCGCAGGAAGGCGCAATCGAGATCGTAGCGCGGGAAATTGAAGTTGTCGGGATCGCCGCCGAAGAACGAGGCGGCGAACTCCGGCGCGAACACCAGGCGCACGTCGGCGTAGCGGCGGTACTTGTAGACCTTGAACTGGCCGCCGCGGAAGAAGCTGATCACCTGGCAGCGCAGCTTCGGATCGCCGCCGCAGGCCGCCTTCTCGGCGCCGGAGAGCGCGCCTTCGCGGGCGGCGACGTAGTCCTCGCCGAACTTGCCCTCCGACGAGGCGAAGATCTGGGCGGTGACGTCGACGATGTCGATCAGCACCTCGGCCTGCAGGCCGGGGCACTTGCGCTCCTCGGTGCGCGCGTCGGTCAGGAAGCCGTCGCGGATGTAGTCGCTGCCGGCGCTGGACAGGTCGCGCACGCATTCGACCAGGCAGTGGTCGTTGGTCAGCACCAGGCCCTCGGTCGAGACCACGGCGCCCGAGCAGCCCGAGCTCAGCCGGACCGAGGCGCTCTGGACGTGGTCGAGCCAGGCCTTGTCGACGCGCACGCCGAGGCTCTGCTGGACCTGGGCGGCCGGAAAATCGTCAAAGGTCCACATCCCCTCTTCGGCGAGGGCGGGCGAAGACCCGAACAGCATCAGGGCGACCGCCCCGGCCGCCGCAAACCATCTCGACAACACGCCCCTGGCGCACCTTCTTTTCTGGCGTCCTCTCCGAAGGCGATTTTGCTCCCGTTCGGCGCGCCGCGAAAGGAGAACGATGCCGCAGGTCCCGCCCCGAACGGCGCCGATTACCGCGATTTAACTGGGTCGCACACGACCTGAGGAAGTATTCCCGCTCCCGGACGAGGGGAGCTCGAGGGGCTCATGTCGCTGGCCCTGGCCACGCTGATTCACGAATGGCGGCGCTACCTGGCGGCGATGATCGCCCTGGGCTGCGCGGGCCTCCTGGTGCTCGCCTTCATCGGCCTCTTCGCCGGCATCGTGAAGGCCGCCACGGCCAACGTCGAGCGGGCGCGCGCCGACATCATGGTGCTGCCGCCCAAGACCGAGAGCCTGGTCAACGCCAACAACACCCTGCCCACCCGCATCAAGCCGCTGATCTACCTCAACCCGGAGGTGGTCGAGGTCGCCGCCCTCGACGGCGCCGGCGGGCAGTGGGTGAACACGCCCGGCCCCGGCCAGAAGCTGGTGACCACCTTCGTCGGCGTGAACGTGGTCGACACCCAGCCGGGCGCCGTGACCCTGCCGGTCGACTACCCGGAGAATGTGCGCCTGGCCCTCACGGAGCCGGGCGCGATCGTCGTCGACAAGTCCGCCCTGCCCCGCCTGGGGATCAAGGTCGGCGGCAAGGGCACGATCAACGGCCACAGCGTCTACCTGCGGGCGCTGCTCGAAAACTACCAGAACATCAACAACATCGACATCGTCATGTCGCGCGACACGTTCCAGCGCCTGGGCCTGCGCGACCGCGGCAACGCCATGGGCGGCCCGCTGATGGTGCGCATCCGCGACCCGGCCAGGGCCAACCAGGTGCGCGACGAGCTGAACGCGGCCTCGAACCACACCTACCGCGCCTGGACCCGCGACGAGCTGAGCAAGGCCAACGAGAACGCGCTCATGAAGGAGCAGATCATCGGCGTCATGGTCGTGTTCATCGCCGTGATCGGGGCCGGCATCGGCGTGGCCATCACCGCCATGACCCTGCGCGGCGCGATCCTGGCCAACATCAAGGAGTTCGCCACCCTGCGCGCGCTCGGCGTTTCGATGGGCTCGCTGCGCCTGGTGGTGCTGGAGCTGTCGTGGTGGGTCGGTGTCGTCGGCCTGGGCGCCACCGCGATCCTGACCAGCGGCGTGACCCTGCTCGCCGGTGCGGCCGGCCTGCCGATGGTCTACCGCCCGCCGGTCGTCATTTCCGTCACCGTCATGCTGCTCACCATCGCCGCCCTCTCGGGCCTGGCCTCGCTGGGCATGCTGAAGAAGAGCCAGCCTGCGGACCTTTTGCGATGATGCCCGCCGCCATCCGCGCCACCGGCCTGAACAAGCGCTTCAAGACCGGCCGCACCCACATCGAGGTGCTGAAGTCGCTCGACTTCGACGCCCGCCACGGCGACGTGACCATGGTCATGGGCCCGTCCGGCTCGGGCAAGTCGACCCTGATCGCCGCCCTGTCGGGCCTGCTGCGCCCCGACTCCGGCCAGGTCACGGCCCTGGAGCAGGACCTGTGGGGACTGCCCGGCGGCAAGCTCGACCGCTTCCGGCTCGATCACTGCGGCTTCATCTTCCAGGGCTTCAACCTGTTCAGCGCGCTGACCGCCCTGCAGCAGGTGTCGATCGTCCTGAAGTACCAGGGCCTGCCGCCGCGCGAGGCGCGCGACCGCGCCGCCGCGGCGCTGGAGGAGGTCGGCCTCGGCGCGCGCCTCAACCAGCGCCCGGCCGAGCTTTCCGGCGGCGAGAAGCAGCGGGTGGCCATCGCCAGGGCGCTGGCCAAGAACCCACGCCTTCTCTTCGCCGACGAGCCGACCTCGGCCCTCGACGGCGAGAACGGCCAGATCGTCATCCGCCTCCTGCGGCGGGCGGCCAAGCAGCACGATGCGGCGGTGATCTGCGTCACCCACGACGTGCGCCTGGAAGCCTACGCCGACCGCGTCATCCACATCGAAGACGGCCGCATCCTCGACGACCGCCGGCGGACCGCCGGCGCCGAGGTCGACGAAGCCGCTCTCGTTCCTCTCGGAGCCTGAATTCCCGATGCCGAGCTTTCTGAAGAGCCGCGTCACCTGGGTCGTCGCCATCGCCGTCGTGCTCGTCGGCGCGGTGGGCCTGACGATGATGAACAAGGCCGCCGCCGGCCAGCGCGCCGCCGCGCATGCGCCGCCGCCGAGCAGCCCCTATTCCGCGGTCGCGCAGGGCAAGGCCGATGTCGAGGGCGGCGTGATCCAGGTCGCCGCCCGCACCGCCGGCGTCGTGCGCGAGGTCGACGTCCAGGAGGGCGACCAGGTGAAGAGGGGCCAGGTCCTGGCCCGGCAGGAGGACGACGCGCCGAAGCTGGCCGCCCAGACCGCGGCCGCCGACGTTCAGGCCGCGCGCGCCCAGATCGCCGCCACCGAGGTCCAGATCCGCACCGCCCGGCGCGAGTACGAGCGCCTGCAGCGCCTGGCGGCCGCCAACTGGGTCGCCGGCCAGCAGCTGGACCAGGCGCGCGACGCCATCGCCACCGCCGAGGCGAACCTCCAGTCGCAGCAGGCCGCCATCGCCGCGGCCCAGGCCCGGCTCGACCAGGCCCGCTACAACGAGGACCTGACCATCATCCGCGCCCCGGCCGACGGCCGCATCGCGCGTCGCTACGCCAACCCGGGCGCAGGAGCCTCGACCCTGAACGTCTCGACCATGTTCGACCTCGAGCCGGCCGCGCCGCGCATCGTGCGCGCCGAGATCACCGACGCGGCGGTGCCGTTCGTTGCGATCGGCCAGAACGTCGAGATCCTTTCGGAGTCCGACCCGACGCACGTCTTCAAGGGCAAGGTGCTGCGCCGCGCGGCGGTGTTCGGCGCGCGCAAGCTGCAGTCGGACGACCCGGCCGAGCGCACCGACGACAAGGTGGTCGAGGTGGTGGTCAGCGCCGACGGCGCGCCGTTCCTGATCGGCCAGCGGGTGCTGGTGAAGTTCCTGAAGCCCGGCGCCTCGTCCCTCGCTTCGCGGTAGGTCCCGACCTTACCTCGCGCGACCTTGACGGGCCCGGGCGCCACGCGCAAAAGGCGCCGACTTTTTCGAACCCAACGGGAGACGGGCGCAGATGGCGGACATCCGCTTCGACGGCAAGGTGGCGATCGTGACGGGCGCCGGCGGGGGCCTCGGCCGCCAGCACGCGCTGGAGCTGGCCCGGCGCGGCGCCAAGGTGGTGGTCAACGACCTGGGCGGCTCGGTCGACGGCTCGGGCGGCGGGTCCGACGCGGCCATGAAGGTGGTCGAGGAGATCAAGGCGCTCGGCGGCGAGGCGATCGCCAACGGCTCGTCGGTCACCGACGACGCGGGCGTGGCGCGCATGGCCAAGGACGCCATGGACCACTGGGGCCGCATCGACATCCTGGTCGCCAACGCCGGCGTGCTGCGCGACAAGTCCTTCTCGAAGATGAGCATCGAGGATTTCGAGTTCGTCCTGAACGTCCACCTGATGGGCACGGTGAAGTGCGCCAAGGCCGTCTGGGAGATCATGAAGGAGCAGAACTACGGCCGCATCGTCGTGACGACCTCGTCGTCGGGCCTGTACGGCAACTTCGGCCAGACCAACTACGGCGCCGCCAAGCTCGGCATCATCGGCTTCATGAACACCCTCAAGCTCGAGGGCCAGAAGAACAACATCCACGTCAACGCCATCAGCCCGGTGGCCGCCACGCGGATGACCGAGAACCTGATGCCGCCGGAGATCCTGAAGCGCCTCGCGCCCGAGCACGTGACCCCGGGCGTGGTCTTCCTGTGCTCGGAAGAAGCGCCGACCGGCGCGGTCCTGACGGCCGGCGCCGGCGCCTTCGCGCTGGCCCGCATCTTCGAGACCGAGGGCGTCTACCTGGGCGACAGCGGCTACTCGGTGGAGGACGTCCGCGACAACTGGGCCAGGATCTCCGACGAGGCCGGCCAGAAGGCCTACGTCGCCGGCGGCGAGCAGAGCCAGAAGTTCTTCCGCAAGATGTCCGGCGGCTGATCGCCGCTTCACGCGCAAGCTTCGGGGGCCGGTCCGCAAGGACCGGCCCTTTGCGTCTGGGCCGGGCGGCGGGCGTGTCGAGCGGCCGCGAGCCGCGTGGGTGATCGTGGGTCACAAATCCCTTGCCCGAGGCCGGAACATCCGTACTTCTGGCCCAGCAGCGCCCGCCAAGAGGCGCCCCCTCGCAGCGTCCAGGAACTTCACAACGTGACCACGGCGTCCAGCGCCTCCCCCGACGAGCACCGGCTCTCGCTCCCTGCCCTCATCGCCTTCGCCCTTCCGGGCCTGCCGACCGGCGCCCTGGCGGTGGCCCTGACCGTCTACCTGCCGCGCTACTACGCCGGCCACTTCGGCCTGGGGCTCGCCATCGTGGGCGGCGCCTTCGGTACGGTGCGCATCATCGACATGCTGTTCGACCCGTTCATCGGCGTCGTCATGGACCGCACCCGCACGGCCTTCGGACGCTACCGGCTGTGGCTGGTGATCGGCGCTCCGATCCTGATGGCGGCGGTCTTCATGCTGTTCGTGCCGCCGTTCAAGGTCAGCTACGGCTACCTGATCTTCTGGCTGTTCATCTACTACATCGCCACCTCGATCATCGGCCTCAGCCATTCCGCCTGGGCCTCCGTGATCGCGTCCAAGTACCATGAGCGCTCGCGCGTCTTCGGCGTGCTGCAGGTGGTGGCGATCCTGGGCGCCACGGCGGTCCTGATCGTGCCCTCGCTGATGAAGCAGCACGACGGCGGCAGCGAGGTCCAGGCCATGGGCTGGTTCATCATCGCCGTTGCCCCGATCGGCGTGCTGCTGGCCATCGCCCGGACGCCCGAGCGGATCATCGCCGACCAGCACGGCGAGAAGTTCGGGCTGAGGGACTACTGGGACATGATCAGCCGGCCGGAGATGGCCCGGATCATCGTCGCCGACTTCTGCCTGGCCCTCGGCCCCGGCTGGATGTCGGCCATGTACCTGTTCTATTTCCACGACTCGCGCGGCTTCTCGTCCGACGCCTCGCGCATCCTGCTGGCGATCTACATCGTCGCCGGCGTGATCGGCGCGGCCTGCATCAGCTGGCTGGCGACCCGGCTGGGCAAGCACCGCACCCTGCAGGTGGCCAGCACCTGCTATTCGCTGGGGCTGATCGTCCTGCAGTTCACCCCCAAGGGGCTGTTCGGCCCGGCCGCGGCGATCATGTTCCTGCTGGGTTTCATGGCTTCCGGCTTCCCGCTGCTCGACCGCGCCATGGTCGCCGACGTCGGCGACGCGGTGCGCCTGGAACAGGGCAAGCACCGGGTCGGCCTGCTCTACGCCATGATCACCTCGACGCAGAAGATCGCCGGCTCGCTCAGCATCGCCCTGTCGTTCACGGTGTTGGGCTGGATCGGCTACGACCCGAAGGAAGGCGCGGTGAACACGGCCGCCGGCATCCATGGCATGGAGCTGGTCTACCTCATCGCCCCGGTGGTGTTCGTGATGCTGGGCGGCGCCTGCTACATCGGCTACCGCCTCGATTCCAAGCGCCACGCCGAGATCCGCGCCGCCCTCGAGGCGCGCGACGCTGTCGCCGTGCCGCCCGTGCTGGAAAGCCTCTCGGGCTCCGAAAGCGTCCACGACCTCGCCGAGGAGGCCACCTGAGTTCCCTCGCCCGGCGTCACCCGATTGCCCTTGCGTTCCATATTTCAATTCAGTCACATTAGCCTTCAGCCGCCCGCCAGAGGCGGCGCCCATTTTCAGGAAGTCCAGTGACCGCCGCTTATCCCACGGGCGCCCCGCGTCCCCCCGGGCTCGCCCGGACCCTCGCCTTCAGCCTGCCCGGCGTGGCGCTCGGCAGCTACGCCGTCGCCTTCTCGGTCTACCTGCCGCAGTACTTCGCCAGCCACATCGGCATCGCCACGGCGGTCACCGGCAACGCCTTCGCCATCGTGCGCTTCATCGACATCTGGCTCGACCCGTTCATCGGCATGGGCATGGACCACACGCGCACGCGCATCGGCCGCTACCGCCTGTGGATGCTGCTGGGCGCGCCGATCTTCGCCCTGGCGGCGTACATGATCTACATGGTCCAGCCGGGGGCGACGGTGCAGTACGTCATCGCCTGGCTGCTGGTGTTCTACATCGGCACCTCGGTGATGAGCCTGTCGCACACCTCGTGGGCGTCGGTGCTGGCGCCGACCTACGACGCGCGCTCGCGGCTGTTCGGCGCCATGGCCTCCGTCGGCGTCGTCGGGGCGGCCGTTGTGCTGCTTCTGCCGAAGATCCTGGGCGTGGCCAAGGCCAGCGACCCGCACCTGCTGCACACCATGGGCTGGTTCATGATCGCCGCGGCGCCGGCCGGGGCCATCATCGCGGCGCTGGCGACGCCGGAGCGGCTGATCGGCGGCGCCCATCACCAGCCGGCGAAGCTCATCGAGTACCTGCGCCTGCTGCGGCGGCCCGAGGTGCTGCGCATCCTGGGGGCCGACCTCTGCCTGGCGCTCGGCCCGGGCTGGATGGCGGCGATCTACCTCTATTTCTTCCGCGAATCGCGCGGTTTCACGGCCGGCGAAGCGAGCCTGCTGCTGTTCATCTACACCATGGCCGGGCTCGTCGGCGCCTGGACCCTGGGCCGCCTGGCGGTGAGCTTCGGCAAGCATCGCACCCTGATGGCGGCCAGCACAGGCTATTCGATCGGCCTGGCCGTCATCTTCATACTGCCCAAGGGCCACTTCTTCGTCGACGCTCCGTTCATGTTCGTCATGGGCTTCCTGGCCAGCGGCTTCACCCTGCTGATCCGGGCCATGGTCGCCGACGTGGGCGACCAGGTGCGTCTGGAGACGGGCCGCAATCAGATCGGCCTGCTCTACGCCCTCGTCACCGGAACCCAGAAGCTCGCCGGCGCCTTCTCGATCGCCCTGACCTTCAACGCGCTCGCCCTGGTCGGCTACCAGACCAAGGAGGGGATCCGGAACAGCGCCGCGGCGATCCACGGCCTGGAGCTGATCTATCTGATCGGCCCGATCAGCTTCGTCATGCTCGGCGGCGCCTGCTTCATCGGCTACCGCCTCGACGCGGCCAAGCACGCCGAGATCCGGCGCGAGCTCGAGGAGCGCGACGCCCTGGTCCCCGAGGCGGCCGTGATCGAGGCCATGACCAGCGACGCCGCCCTCTCCGACGCCGAGGTCGAGCCGCCGCGCGCCTAGGTGGCGCGCGGGCGCCGAACCGATCCTGCTCACCGCGCGGAATGTCGCGCGTTCGGAGGGGATGCGCGGGTCGCCAGGGCGTGATTAGCTGGCGCCGCTAGGGCGCCCGTCAGAGGCGCTCACTGAACATTTTTATCATGGGTGGAGACGTTCCGGTGTCATCGAACAGCGCCATTGTTGGCGATCCAGGGGCCAAGGGCGCCCCGCTTCCGACCATTTTCGCCTTCGGCTCCCTGGGCGTGCCCCTGGCGGGCATCCTTCTCATCTTCGGGGTCTACCTGCCCCGCTACTACGTCGGCCTGGGCGTCAGCTTCGTGGCCGCCTCCGGCGCCATCTTCGCCGTGCGCATGATCGACATGTGGCTCGACCTGGCGGTCGGCTTCGCCATGGACCGCACCAAGTCGCCCCTCGGCCGCTACCGCCTGTGGACGATCATAGGCGTGCCGCTGCTGATGCTGGGCGTCTGGAAGCTGCTGATGCCGCAGGGCGAGGTCAGCGCCGGCTACATGATCCTGTGGCTGCTGGTCGCCTATGCCGGCAACTCGATGGTCTCGCTGGGCCTGGCGGCCTGGTCGGCGGTGATCGCCACCAGCTACCACGACCGCAGCCGGGTGTTCGGCTGGACCCAGGCCATGGCGGTGGTCGGCTCGGTGGCGCTCCTGCTGCTGCCCAGGGTCACGCATGGCCAGATCGTGCTGGGCAAGGGCTCGAGCATGCCGATGATCGGCACGATCCTGCTGGTCGCCCTGCCGGCGGCGATGCTGGTCTGCACCCTCTTCACCCCCGAGCGCCTGGCCGTGACCCAGCGCCAGCGCTTCACGCTCGGCGACTACTGGACCGCGGTCCGGCGCCCGACGGTGGCGCGCATCGTCCTGGCCGACCTCGCCCTGACGCTGGGCCCGGGCACGACGGCGCCGCTCTACGTGTTCTTCTTCCACGACGCCAAGGGCTTCAGCGTCGCCGACGTCAGCTTCCTGCTGATCTTCTACATCGGCGCCGGCCTGATCGGCGCGCCGGTATGGGCCCGCGTCGCGCGCCGGTTCGGCAAGCACCGGACCGTGCAGATCGCCTGCGTCCTCTACGCCATCGCCCAGACCGTCCTGATGGCCCTGCCCCGGGTCCATGATCCCTATGTGTTCGAGCAGATGATCCCGACGTTGATCGGCATGTTCTCGGTCGGCTTCATCGCCTCAAGCTTCGTGCTGCTGGTGCGGGCCATGGTCGCCGACATCGTCGACGAGGTGCGGCTGGAGACCGGCCAGGATCTGACCAGCCTTTTGTTCTCGCTGGTGACGACGACCACGAAGATCGGCGGCACCATCACGGTGGCGATCGTTTTCCCGGTGCTGCAGCTGGTCGGCTACAACGGCAAGGAAGGCGCGGCCAACACGCCCCAGGCCGTGTTCGGCCTGGAGATGTGCTACCTCTTCGCGCCGATCATCCTGGTCTTCGGCGGCGGCCTGGCCCTCCTGGGCTACAAGCTCGACGCCAGCCGGCATGCGCAGATCCGCGCCGAACTGGAGGAGCGCGAACGCGCCTCCGTCGCGGCCGCCGAAGAGACCCTGACCGGCCCGGTGGTCAACCCGGCGCAGTAAGCCTCACGCCAGCGCCCTGGCCGCCTCCAGGAACGCCTTCGAGACCGGGCTCTGCGGCTCGGCGGCGACCAGGGGGCGGCCGGTGTCGCCGCCTTCGCGCAGGGCGATGTCGATCGGGATCTCCGCCAGCAGCGGCACGCCCAGGCGCTGGGCCTCGGCCCGGGCGCCGGCCTCGCCGAAGATCGGGATGTGCTTGCCGCTGGTCGGATCGGCGAAATACGCCATGTTCTCGACCACGCCCAGCACCGGCACGCCCAGCTTCTCCAGCATCACGGCCGCGCGGCGCGCGTCGATCAGGGCCATCTCCTGCGGCGTCGAGACGATCACCGCCCCGTCGACCTTGAACTCCTGGAACAGGGTCAGCTGGATGTCGCCGGTGCCCGGCGGCATGTCGATGACGAGGACGTCCAGCGGCGCTTCCGGCGTCGCCCAGCGCACGTCGCGGATCATCTGGCGGACGGCCGAGGTCGCCATCGGCCCGCGCCAGATCATCGCGCGCCCCTCGTCGACCAGGAAGCCGATCGACATCAGCGTCAGACCCCAGGCGCTGAGCGGCTCGATCTTTCCGTCGACCATCTCGGGGCGGCGGTCGACGCCCAGCATCAGCGGCGCCGAGGGGCCGTAGACGTCGTTGTCCAGGAGGCCGGTGCGAAGGCCGAGCGCGGAGAAGGCGCAGGCCAGGTTGACCGCCACGGTGGACTTGCCCACCCCGCCCTTGCCGCTGACCACGGCGATGGCGCGCTTCACGTTCGGGAACGGCTCGGCCGGCTTGGCCTGGCGCGCCGTGCGCGGATCGTCGGTCACCTGGGCCGAGCGGCGCCCACCGTGGCCGGCGGCCTTGGCCGCGGCGGTCAGCACCACCTGGGCCTTGTCGACGCCGGGGATCGCCTTGAGGGCCTTCTCCGCCGCCTCGCGCACGAAGGCGTAGCGCTGGGCGTCGGCCGAGGCGACCTCGAGCATGAAGCCGGCGCGCCCCTCGCCGATCACCAGCCCCTGCACAAGCCCGGCGGCGACCAGGCCGCGGCCGGAGGCGGGATCGATGACCTTGTCCAGGGCGGCGAGGACCTGGTCTTTGTCGGGAACGGAGCTCATGGATGCGACGCGCCTCGATATCGAAGGCGTCCCATATCCGCGCGGACGCGGCGCAAGACAAGCGCCGAGGCGTGCGGCGCGGTTCTCGGGGCGCCTCCCGACCTGACGAACAAGTGACCGCGCCCTTGCCCGAGGCGGCCGGCATGGGGATAGATGTCTCTGGCCAAGCGGGATGCGCCCATGGTTCTCTTCGGCCATCCTTCGACGAGGGTCCCGGAGCCGGACACAAAGGCTTAGCGATGCGCGACAAGCTCCTGAATTTGTTGAAGCGGCTCGGGTCCGCGGCGCTTGGACCGGTCCGCCTGTGGCGGCAAGGCCGGATCCGACTGCGGCGCGCGCGCACGGACGGACGCGGCTACATCAAGGTCATGTTCGACCTGACCGGGTCGGAAGCCTCCCTGCCCGAGACCCTGGCGGAGCCGCCGCAGCGCCTGTGCGAATGGATGTGGGCCGAGCCGGTCGGGCCGGGCCTCGCACGGCTCTGCAATTCCCCGTTCTACGCCTATGGCGTCAGCTTCGGCGACACCGTGGCCTTCGGCTCCGAGCGTGGCGAGTTCGTCGCCAGCCGCATCGCCGTGCGCGGCGGCCACTCCACCTACCGCCTTCAGCGCGCCGAGGGCCTGATCGAGGAAGTCTGGTCCGAGGAATGGGCCGATCTCCAGGCCCTGGGCTGCTCCTGCGAGGGCGACGGCGAGCGGCTCGTGGCCATCGACGTCCCGCCGGCGGCCGACGCCGAGGCGGTCTACCGCCTGCTCGAGGAAGGCGAGAACATCGGCCTGTGGACTTTCGAGGAGGCGCACCTCGGCCACCCCGCCGCGGCCCCGCCGGTGGCCGCCCGGCCCCACCACCGCCACCAGCGCTGATGTACCACGACGGCCAGCGGGCGCTGCAGGACTGGGCCGGCAGCCAGGCCCTCGCCGACCGGCTCGAGGAGCGGCTGCAGCACCGGAGTTTCACCGAGGCCGACAAGGCGTTCGTCGAGGCCTCGCCGTTCTTCTTCCTGGCCACCGCCGACACCGATGGCCGCCCGGACTGTTCGTTCAAGGGCGGCGCGCCCGGCTTCGCGCGCGTCGTCGCCCCGGACCTGCTGGTCTGGCCCGACTACGACGGCAACGGCATGTTCCGCAGCCTCGGCAACATCCGGGCCAATCCGCACGTGGGCCTGCTGTTCCTGCGCATCGGCGAGAAGGCCGCGCGCCTGCGGGTCAACGGCCGCGCCGAGGTCGTGTTCGACGATCCCCTGATGGCCGCCATGCCGGGCGCGCAGCTGCTGGTGAAGCTGACGCCCGAGGCGATCTTCCCGAACTGCCCTCGCTACGTCCCCCACCTCGAGCTCGTCGAGCCGTCGGTCTATGTCCCCGCGCCGGACGCCGAGCCGGTCGAGCCGGCGTGGAAGGGCTTCGACGCCTTCAAGGACGTGGTTCCTCCCCGGCGGGGGTAGGCCTGGCTGGCGCGCAACCCAAGATTGCGACACCCTTTCCGGCAGGGGCTTCACGCGACTAGCCACGACCACATGGACGTCACCAAACCCGACGCCGCGCGCGTCGTACTGACGGCGATCCGCTGAGGCGGAAGCGCCACTCTTCCCCCTCTGGGGGAAGTGTCGCCAATGCTTCGCGCAGCGAAGCGGGCGACGAAGGGGGGTGAGAAGCGGCGACCGCGCAGCGGGCGCTTAGGTTCGCTGGAAGCGAACCTCGCGCCGAACGCGCGCAGCGCAAGCGAAGCGCCGGAGGGGCCGCCTCCCGGCCCGCCCATCGAGGGCGGGCGTTCGTCGCGGGAATCGCCTCCGGCGATT
>DASZQQ010000327.1:0-3064 GCA_035549595.1 Caulobacteraceae bacterium | reverse complement strand
AATGCCCAACTCGCAGCCGCCGGAGCCTCGCAGAACGCGCGCTGCGCGCGCCGTCACCCGGGCCCCTTCGTGTGCTTCGTGTGCTTCGTGGTCCAACCTTTGTGAGCGCGCCGGCTAGCCCGGGACCTTGTCCAGGAAGCCGGTCACCACCGACAGGCGCTCGCCGGCGATCACGGCGAAGTCGGTCCCTTCGACGATGGTGTCGGCGCCCGCAGGTCCGGCGCCCCAGGAGAAGCGGACCTTGTCGGCGTAGGCGTCGACCGGGCTCGTCAGCCTGAACCTGAAGCCCGGGAACTGGGTCTGGGCGGCGCCGATCATGGCGGCGATGGCGGCCTGGCCGTCGCCGCTCATCACCGGGTCGACGTAGCGGGCGCCGGGCGCGAACGCCTCGGCCACCAGGGCCTCGCGCCGGGTCGCGTCGGTCTCGTTCCAGGCGGCGATGTAGCGGTCGACGAGGACGGCGGGGTTGGTCATGGGGAGGTCTCCTTGTCTGGGTGGCGGCTCGGCCACGCACAAGGACGATCGCCGCCCGAAAGCCGCCGGTCGATTACGCGCCGGGTCATCGATTTCGGGGGGTGACGGCCCTTTGCTCTTCCCCCACATGCGTGGGGGAAGAGCAGGGCTACTGTGTCCCTCCTGATTCCCTCCGCCTCCGGAGCGTTCCCCTGACCCCCGCCGCCCTCGCCAGCGCCATGATCCTCGCCTCCGGGGCGGCGCATGCGGTGGTCAATGCGATCCTGAAGTCGGGGGCCGACAAGATGTCGAGCCGGGCGCTGATCGACGGCTTCTCGGCGCTGATCGTGCTGCCGCTGGCGTTCGTCCTGCCGCTGCCGGACAAGGCCTGGCCGTTCCTGGCCGGATCGTGGGCGACGCACCTCGTCTACCTCGTCAGCCTGATCCGGGCGTTCGAGGGGGCCGACATGCTGGTCGCCTATCCGGTGTTCCGCGGCATCGCCCCGGCGATCGCCTCGGCCGTGGCGGTGCTGGTGTTCGGCGAGCGGATCACGGTGCCGGTGGCGATCGGCGTCGGCCTGGTCTCGGCCGGGGTGCTGACGACCGCGCTCGGCCGCCACCTCGCGCCAAGGCCGCTCGCCTGGGCGCTGCTGACCGGCTGCACGATCGCGCTCTACACGGTGCTGGACGCGCAAGGCGTGCGCCTCGCCCCCTCGGCGCCCAGCTACATCGCCTGGAGCTTTCTCGGCACCGGGGTGCTGATCGGTGGCCTCTTCGCGATCTGGCGCGGGCCGACCTTCGTGCTGGCCGCCCGGCGCGAGTGGCGCGCGGGCCTGATCGCGGGGACGACGTCGCTGTTCAGCTACGGCCTTGCGCTCTGGGCCTTCCGCCTCGGCGCCACCCCGCGACTCGCCGCCCTGCGTGAGACCTCGATCCTCTTCGCGGCGGTGATCGCCATCGTCTTCCTGAAGGAACGCGTCACCCCCGCGCGCCTGGCCGGCGTCGCCGCCATCGGCGCCGGCGCCGTGGTCCTGATCGCGACGGGGTAGGCGCCTTTGCCGGCGGAGCCGGCGCTTAGATCAGGCGCTGATTTTAACCACAGAGGACACAGAGGGGGCACAGAGGAACACAGAGGGAGACGCCGTCCACCCTCTGTGCCCCTCTGTGTACCTCAGTGACCTCTGTGGTCGACCTAGGGTGTTGCGATCAGGCCCGGCTTCGCCGGGAGGGCGCTAACGGACGCTGAGGCCGCCGTCGATCACCAGTTCCGCGCCGGTGACGTAGCGGCTTTCGTCGCTGGCGAGCCAGAGGACGCCGTTGGCGATGTCGTCGGGGAAGCCCTTCACGCCCAGCGGCACGGCCATCTGGCTCATGGCGTCCAGGTCCGGCGGGGCGTTCACGCCCGGGTTCATGCCGGCGATCGATTCCCAGATCGGCGTCTCGATGATGCCCGGGTGCACCGAGTTCACGCGCACGCCGTCCTTGAAGTTGGCGCACTCCATGGCGATGGCCTTGGTGAAGAGGCGCACGGCCCCCTTGGTCGCGCAATAGGCCGCCAGCGTCGGCGAGCCCTTCAGGCCCGCGACCGAACTCATGTTGATGATCGAGCCGCCGTGGCCGGCCTTCCGCATCAGCGGCAGGGAGTGCTTGATGCCCAGGAACACGCCCTCGACGTTCACCGCCTGCTGGCGCTTGAAGTCCTCGAGGCTCATCTGGGTGATCGAGGCGGCGCCCAGGCCGATGCCGGCGTTGTTGACCAGGATGTCGAGCCGGCCGAACTCCTTCTCGATGTCGCCGACGATCTCGACCCACTGCGGCTCGCTGGTGGTGTCCTGGTGCAGGTAGCGGGCCTTGCCGCCGGCCTTGTTGATCGCCTCGACGACGGCCTGGCCCTTGTCGTCCTGCACGTCGGTGACGACCACCGTTGCCCCCTCGCGCGCCAGGGTCTCGGCGCAGCCGCGCCCGATGCCGCTGGCGCCGCCGGTGACCAGGGCCACCTTGCCCTCCACGCGTCCTGCCATGTCCGTTCCTCCGTCGGGGGTTTCGTTGATTGCCGCCCGTTCTACACACCACATGCGCCCGGCCAAGCCTGACCCGGCGTAAGCGGGTATCCCGGCGAAGCCGGGCCGGCCGAGAGGCCGCTTTCACCACGAAGGACACGAAGGACACGAAGGTCCACGAAGACGCCCTGCGGCGCGAAGCGGCGCGCACTGTTCTGCAAGACCGTTCGAGGAAAGGCGCTGGCGCGCCCGCTGCCCGGGCCCCTTTGTGTCCTTCGCGTCCTTCGTGTCCTTCGTGGTGAAAGACGGCGCCCGACGCTACAACGGCGCCGCCCGACCAAATCCGACGAGTCCCCATGACTGAGATCCGCGCCCTCACGTTCGATGTCTTCGGCACCGTGGTCGACTGGCGCTCGAGCATCGCGCGCGAGGCCGAGGCGCTCATGGCGCCGAAGGGGATCGTCCGCGACTGGGGCGCCTTCGCCGACGGCTGGCGCGCGCGCTACGTGCCGGCGATGCAGAAGGTGACGGCCGGCGAGCGGCCGTGGACCATCCTCGACGACCTGCACCGCGAGAACCTGGTCGAGCTGCTGGCCGCCGAGGGCATTGCG
>DASZQQ010000326.1:0-3761 GCA_035549595.1 Caulobacteraceae bacterium | reverse complement strand
CCCCTGTTCCTTCAGGGCCTTGGTCAGCTCGCGCGGCATGTACTTCTCGTCGTGTTTGGCCAGGATCTGCTTGGCCACGAACACGCCCTTGTCGTCGAAGGCGCCGATGGCGACGACGCCCTGGCCCTCGCGGAACAGGTCCGGCAGGTCGCCGCGGAACACCACCGGCGCGGTGGCGCGCCGGTCGGCGACGACGAAGTCGACCTCGCCGCCATCCTTCTTGAGGACACTGCCGGGCTTGACCAGCCCGCCCAGCTGCAGCTGGCGCCCGGCCGGCACGTGCGCGGCCTGGGCCTGGGCCGGGGTGTAGAAGAACGAGATCGAGTCCGAGAGGCCGTAGAGGGCCAGGCTGACGGCGATCACCAGCACGGGGGCGGCGGCGGCCACGACCATCAGGCGGCGGCGGGCGGTGCGCGAACGGGGAAGAAGGGACATCAGGCCGCCATCCTATCAGCGCGCGGGGGCCAGGGCGGCATTGAGCTGGCTCAAGACCTCGGGCCGGTCCTTGTAGCGCGCGCGGGCCTCGGCGAGGGCGGCGTCGCGCTTGTCCGTCTCGCCCATCACCGAATAGGCGCGCACGAGCCGCACCCAGCCCTGCGGATCGTCGGGGTTGGCCTTCAGCCGCGCGGCGAGGCCATCGACCATCTGGCGGATCATCGGCGTGATCTGCGGCTTCGGCGCCTCGGTTCCCGGCAGCGGGGCCGGCTTGCCGGTGGCGACGACGGCGGCGATGTCCTGGTCGAGACCGGCGCGGCGCGGATCGCCTGCCGGCAGGGCTGCGGCCAGCGCGCGCCACTCGGCGAGGCCGCCGGCGACGTCGCCGTGCAGGATCCGGCCGCGGGCGAGGTAGTAGCGGGCCGTGTCGGACGAGGGATCGAGCGTCAGGGCCTTCTGGAACACCGCCTGCGCCTCGGGGCCGACGTCGCCGCCCGCCTTCAGCACCATGACCTCGCCCAGCGGGGCCAGGAGGTCGGCGCGGCCGGGGGCGATGATTACGGCGCGGCGTAGGGCCTTCTCCGCGCCGTCGCCGTCGCCGAGCTGCAGGTCCAGGGCGGCGAGGCGGATCAGGGGCTCGGGGTCGGTCGGCCGCTCGGCGGCGATGCGCTGCAGCGCGGCGCCGAGCTCCTGCGGACCGTAGCGCTCGGGATGGGCCCGCCACTGGGCGTAGCGCGCCTGGAACGGCACGTCGGGCAGCTGCGGGCTGCCGATCACGAAATAGAGGGCCAGGGCCGCGAAGGCCGGGATCGCGGCCAGCACCAGGATCGTGCGGTCGCCGAGGCGGCGGCCGGGGGCGGTCTCGTTGCGGTCGGCGGCGGCCAGCAGTCGCCGGCCGGTCTCGGCGCGGGCGGCCTTCAGCTCGCCCTCGGCCAGCAGGCCGCGGGCGGCAAGGTCGTCGATCTCGGCGAGCTGGCGGCGGTAGAGGGCGACCGACGGATCGGGACCGCCGAGGGCGCCGGCGCGCGCGGCACGCCAGCCCGTCAGGGCCGCCGCGGCCGCGGCCAGCAGGGCCGCTGCGATCCAGAGCACGATCATGGGCCGCTCCTAACGCAAACGCGCGCGCGGCGCGAGCGCCGAGGCCCGGGTGCGTCGCTAGAGCCTTCCCCGGTCAGGTCGAATCGACCTGACCGGGACAAGAAGGCTCGATTCTTTGGGTTTGAGCGCCTCCTGATCGCCAAACCGGTTCCCACTTTGGCGGGAGGCGCTCAGGCCTTACGGTCTTTGCCGCGCGAGATCCTTCACCCGCGCGGGACGACCGTCCGGAAAGCGGTAGGTCTTCTCGAACGAGTCGCGCTGCACCAGTCGTACGTCGCGGCCGTGGCGCAGGATCACCGCGCCGTCGGTGAACACCTGCGGCGAGGCCGCCGGCCCCAGGAACTGGCCCTGCCCCGACACGAACACCGCCCGGCAGGGATCGTCCGCCCTGCGGCGGTGCAGGCCGAAGCCGGCTCGCTCGTCCCGCGCCACCGGCGTCAGGGCGGCGGCGACGAACGCCCGGGTCGAGGCGTGCGTCGAGCGAACGCCCAGGTCCTCGATCGCGTAGCGCAGCACCGCCTTGATCTGCTCCAGCGTGAGCCTGGCGGGATCGTCGGCGAGGCTGGCGACCTTCTCGCCGAGCCTGGCGCCCTGCGCCTCGTCGACCGGGCTGATCAGGATCACGGCCGTGCCGTCGCCGCTGGCCACCTCCCAGCTGGCGTCGTCCGGATCGAAGAACACCACGCCGCGGCCCTGGATCGGCCGTCCGTCACGGTCGAGGAACGCGCCGCCGTCGGGATGATCGAGCGGCTCGCCGCCGCCCGCGAGGGCCGGCACGGGCAGCACGAATCTCAGGCTGTCGGAGACGACGAGGGTGCTGGCGTCGTCCCCGAAATCGATCTGCTCGGCCCTGATGGTTCTAGGCATCCTGCGCCTCGGCAATCTTCACCATATTTGGTGGAGACCGGGCCGCCGTGCAAACGGGGACTCAACCAAAAGCTTCAGAACCGCGAGCTTGCCAGCTTCACGTCTGCGTGGCTCCAGGCGCTCGCCAGGACCTTGCGCGTCGCCTGGGCTTCGGCGGTCTTGCCCTCCGCCTCCTGGGCCAGCGCCAGGCCCGTCAGCGCCCAGCCGTCGGTGCGGTAGGACTTCAGGCTCTCGGCGTAGACCTGCTCGGCCTCGGCCGCGCGGTGCGCCTGCAACAGGGCCGCGCCCAAGAGGTGGCTGGTCGGCTGGTGCCAGTAGGGCGGCTCGGTGTACGGCAGCTTCGCCTCGATCGCCGCGGCCAGGCGGAAGCGGCCGATGGCGTCGTCCAGCGCACCGGACGTGCGGGCGATTTCGCCGTCGAGGCTGGCCAGGGCGAGGTCGGTCAGGTCGTGGCCGGGGATCATCGGCTCGTAGCGCGACCAGTCGCTGCGCGCAGCCAGCTCGGCGAGCTTCGCCCGGTCGGCCCGGGCCGCGGCGAGGTCGCCCTTGTTGGCGTGGGCGAAACCCTGGGCCTCCAGCCAGACCGCGAGGGCGAGCCGCAGTTCGGCCGGCGGCGCCGGCTCGGCCAGGACCTCGTCCCATTTGCCGAAGCGCAGCAGCGTCGCCACCGGGGTGAAGACATAGAACTCGGCCTGCGGGCTGGCGGTGCGCGCGGCCTCGACCGCGTCGACGGCCTTCACCAGGCGCCGCGCGGCGGCGATCGCGGTCTCGTAACGCCCGGCCATCTCGGCCGAGGTCCACAGGAAGTGGATGTTGTGGCCGTAGTAGCCGGTCGGATAGAAGCCCTGCGCCTTGCAGGCGGCGATGTAGTCCTCGTCCACGGTGGCCGCGATCGCGTTGACCTTCTCGGCGTCCTCGTACCGCCCGACCCGGTAGTAGATGTGCGAGGGCATGTGCACGACGTGGCCGGCGCCGGGCATCAGCCCCTCCAGCCGGTCGGCGGCGGCTTCGGCCCGCTCCGGAGTCGTCGTGGCCTCGACGGCGTGGATGTAGAGGTGCAGCGCGCCGGGGTGGTTCGGCTCGCGCCTGATGATCCCTTCCAGGGTCGAGACGATCTCCAGGGCGTGGCCCTTGGGCGTGACGCCGTCCAGCTCCCAGTAGTCCCAGGGCTGGGTGTCCATCATCGCCTCGGCGTAGAAGACGCCGGCGTCCAGGTCGCCGGGATGCGCCCGCCAGAGCCGGCCCATCGCCTGGGCGAATCCCTCGTCCAGCGGCCTGCGGTCGGTCTTGGGGTCCTTCGCGTAGCGGGCGGCCAGCGCCTCGATCCATTCGCGCTCCTCCGGCGAGGCCTTCGGCTCGAG
>DASZQQ010000325.1:0-9002 GCA_035549595.1 Caulobacteraceae bacterium | reverse complement strand
CGTCGACATCACCACCACCGGCGCGACGCTGGCCGCCAACAGCCTGAAGATCCTGTCCGACGGCCTGATCCTGAAGAGCCAGGCCCAGCTCGCCGCGGCCCTGACCGCCGAGTGGGATGAAGCGCGCCTGGCGCTCTGCCGGCGGCTGTTGCGCATCGTCGAGGCGCGGGCCAGGGGCAAGACCATCGCCAGCCTGGTGTGGCCGGCCGAGCAGGACGGCGCCGCCCGCGCGGCCGTGGCGCCCTTCGTCGCCCCGGGCGAGGCGGCGCGGGCCAACGGCGTGCTGGTGGCGGCCAAGGACCTCTTCGCCGCGTCCCACGCCCTGGCGGACGCCGGCGTCGGCCCGGTCAGCGTGACCAACCCGGCCTATGTCTTCGAGGCGACCAGCGCGGCGGCGGAGGGGCTGGCGGCGGCGATCGGCCAAGCTTTCTGACGCTGCTGCCAAAACCAATCCCCAGTTCGGGGACTAGTTTTGACTGGGTAGTCCAAGAATCACCCTTTTCCGCTGAATTTCGCGTGATTTCTTTCCCCACCGGTATGCCGCTGCGTTGACACCGACGAAAATTTGCCGTTCTCTCCTCCCTGCGAGAGACAGCAGGGTGCTTCAACAAGCTCTGGTCTCCGGCGTTTCGGGGAGGAAACGCCCACCTAAGATCGACAGATCGACGCCTATCCAGACCCGCCGCGATTATCCCCCGCGGCGGGTTTGTTGTTTTTCGGCTCAGGCGTCAAAAATCTCCCTCCCCCTCGTGGGGAGGGAAAGCTCGCGCAGCGAGCAGGGTGGGGGAGTCCGAAGCGCGCAGGGCGCCAGCCGGTAAGCGTTGCGGCAGCGTCTCACTTCCCCACCCTGGCGGCTTCGCCGCCTGTCCCTCCCCACGAAGGGGAGGGAGAAGTCAGAGCGCCGGGAGGTCCGTGACGCCGGCGCCGCCGTCCTCGTCGCCCCAGGCGGCGCGGGTGCGGCCGAAGAGGGCCAGGGCGGTGATCGGCGGGCCCTTTTCGGCCTTCAGCGTCTCCAGCTTCTGGCTCTTCAGGTCGCAGGCCCAGACGCGGCCGTCCTCGAGGCCGGCCAGGAGCACCGACCCGGACGGGTCGGCCGCCAGGCGCGCCACCAGGGTCGATTCGTCGAAGCCGATCTCGGTCGCCTGCTTGCCCATGGGGCCGTTGGCGCCCTGGAACGGCCAGAGCACCACCCCGTTGGCGCCGGACGTCGCCAGCCAGGCGCCGTTCTCGACGAAGGTCAGGCTCTTCACCTTGGACGGATAGCCGCCCATGCGCATGTCCTTGGCGTCCGACAGGCGCCAGCCGTGCAGGGCGTTCTCCTGCATCGACGACAGCAGGAACTTGCCGTCCGGGCTGAAGGCGGCGGTGACGTGCGAGCCGGCCCAGCGCAGGAACACCGGCTTCTGGTCGGCGATGCGCGCGTACCAGAGGGCGCAGCCGCCGTAGGTGGGCGCGGCGATCCGCCGCCCCTTGGGGTCGAAGGCCAGGCCGGCGACGGATTTCTCGTGGCTGAACGTCCGCGAGAAGGCCGGATCCTTGACGTCGCGCACGTGCACATCGCGGCCGGCGGCGAAGGCGATCAGCCCGCTCTCCGGCGAGGCGGCGATGGCGTCGATCCACCGGCCCTTGATCTCGGCGAGGACCTCGCAGCCGCCCTTGCGGGTCCAGACCACGCGTCCGTCGTCGCCGCCGCTGACGATCCCGTCGCCCGACGGATGGGCCGCGGCGCAGAGAATCGCCCCGGCGTGGGCCTCGTGGCGCTCGCCGTCCTCGAACACCACCGCGCCGTCGCCCAGGGCGAACACCGCGCCCTGGCGATCGAAAAGGGCTTCCGTGACATAGGCGTCGAATTCGAAGGTCATGGCGCCAGCCCATAGCGGAAGGCGGGCCGGCTTGGCGAGCGCCGGTCTTTCAGGATGGGCTTTACATCGCCGGTTCGACTTGCCATGGGTGACGCCATCGAAATTCCGGACGCCTGAGGCGGCGCCCGGCTTAGGGAGTCCTCCATGGCAGCCAAGATCGCCGGCGGGAAAAAGGGTAAGTTCGAACTCGGCCAGAACAGCGACATCAACGTCACCCCGTTCGTGGACGTGATGCTGGTTCTGCTGATCATCTTCATGGTGACCGCGCCCCTCGCCACCGTCTCGATCAAGCTGGACCTGCCGCCGGCCAAGGCCCCGCCGCCGGACCAGAAGATGAAGCCGCCGACCTTCATCTCGATCCAGGACACCGGCCGGATCTACGTCTCCATGGGCGAGAACGGCACCAAGGAGACCCGCCTGGAGAACCTCTCCCTCGACCTGCAGCAGTCGCTGGGCGTGCCGAACCCGACCAACGAGCGCATCTTCATCCGCGCCGACAAGCACGTGCGCTACCGGCTGTTCATGGACGTGATCAACCAGCTCCAGACCGACGGCTTCTACAAGATCGGCCTGATCAGCGAAGAGGTCTGATCCTCCCACGCCACGAGATCCCGAAGGGGCCCGGACCGCAAGGTTCCGGGCCCTTTCTCTTTGGCGCCTCGCGCTGCGACTTTACCTAAGGTCATCTTCGGCGCAGTCTTCTCGTCAACGGCCGCATCCAGACGGCCCGAGGAGGAGGTGGTCCATGGCGGCGAAACTCGCCGGCGCGAAGGCCGGCCGCTACGCGCTGCGGCAGAACAGCGACATCAACGTGACCCCGTTCGTCGATGTGATGCTGGTGCTGCTGATCGTGATGATGGTCACCGCGCCGATGGCGACGGTGTCGATCCGCATGGATATTCCGCCGCCAGGCCCCGGCGCGGCGGCCGAGCCGCCGACCTTCATCTCGGTGCGCGACGACGGCGGCCTCGTGATCTCGACGCCGAAGGGGCAGCGCGCGAGCAGCGTGGCAACGCTCGGTCGCGACCTTGGCGTCACGCTGCCGACGGACCAGCGCATCCTGATCCGCGCCGACCGCCACGTCTCCTACGGACGCTTCATGGCCGTGGTCGACGCCCTGAAGGACGCCGGCTACCAGAAGATCGGCCTGATCAGCGAGGCGGCTTAGCGGCCTACGCCGCGCAGGACTCGAAGCCGGCCTTCAGCTGCGCCTCGTTGAGGTCGCGGCCGATGAACACCATGCGGCTGTAGCGCTGGTCCTTGTCGGTCCACGGGCGCTGGAAGTCGCCCTCGAGGATCATGTGCACGGCCTGAAACACCAGGCGCCGCTCCTCGCCGGCGACGTCGAGGATGCCCTTGGCGCGCAGGATGTTCGGTCCCTGCATCGCCAAGAGGTCGTTCAGCCAGCGGGTGATCTTGTTGGCGTCCACCGGCCGGTCGAGGCGCAGGGAGATCCCCTTGATGTCCTCGTCGTGCACGTGGTCGTCGTGTGCGTGGTGGTGATCATGACCGTGGTCGTGATGGTCGTGGTCGTGGTCGCAGTGCTCGTCGTGCACGTGGCCGGGCTCGCCGTGGGCCGGGTTCAGGAACTCCGGCTCCAGTTCGACGATGCGGTCCAGGTCGAAGCCGCCGCGGCCGAGGATGGTGGAAAGCGGCACGTTCGAGCGCTGGGCGCGGTGGATAGGGGCCAAGGGGTTCAGCCGGCGCAGGCGCGCCTCGATCATCTTGAGGTCATCCTCGGAGACGAGGTCGGTCTTGTTGAGCACGATCTGGTCGGCGAAGGCGATCTGCTCGCGCGCCTCGCGGCTGTCGGAGAGCCGCAGGAGGATGTGCTTGGCGTCGACCACGGTGGTGACGGAATCGAGCCGGGTCTTGGCCTTGACGTCGTCGTCGACGAAGAAGGTCTGGGCCACCGGGCCGGGGTCGGCCAGGCCCGTGGTCTCGACCACAATGGCGTCGAAGCCGCCCTTGCCGCCCTTGCCCTGGCGCTTCATCAGCCCCTGGACGACGCGGATCAGGTCGCCGCGCACGGTGCAGCAGACGCAGCCGTTGTTCATCTCGAACACTTCCTCGTCGGCGCCCACCACGAGGTCGTTGTCGATGCCGATCTCGCCGAACTCGTTGACGATCACGGCGTAGCGCTTGCCGTGGTCCTCGGTGAGGATGCGGTTCAAGAGGGTGGTCTTGCCGGCGCCGAGGTAGCCGGTGAGGACGGTGACGGGGGTCTGGCTCATGGCGCTCCATTTAAGGAGGCGTCGGGCCCGCGTCCATGAGGGTGCGGCAAGGGAGGCCGGGAGGGCCGACCTGCGTTGACTCGGGGCCGACCATCGCTATAACAGCGCCTCCTTCGCCCGCGGGTCCGCTCGCGGGCGCATTCCATTTTGCGCAAGACTGTATCGAAGGCGAACCGATGTACGCGGTGATCAAGACCGGCGGCAAGCAGTACCGGGTGAAGGCCGGGGACCTGCTGGTCGTGGAAAAGCTGGACGGCGAACCGGGCGCCAAGGTCGCGTTCGACCAGGTGCTGATGATCGGCGAAGGCGACGCGGTGACCGTCGGCGCCCCGCTCGTGGACGGCGCCTCCGTCAGCGCCACCCTGGTCGAGACCCGCAAGGGCGAGAAGGTGAAGATCTTCAAGAAGATTCGCCGCCAGGGCTACCGCCGCACCCGCGGCCACCGGCAGTTCGAGTCGGTCCTGCGCGTCACCGCCCTCGCCGGCGGCGGCAAGACCGAGACCTGGGACGGCGAAGTCGACCTGACGCCCAAGTCGGTGATCGACCTGCGCGCCCGCAACCTGGCCCGCCTGGCGGAAGCCGCCGCCGCCAAGGCGCCGGCCAAGGCCGAGACTGCCCCGGCTCCGAAGGCCGCGCCGAAGAAGGCCGCCGCGCCGAAGGCCGAAGCCGCTCCGGCCGCCGAGGAAGCGCCCGCCAAGGCCTCTCCGGCCAAGAAGGCCTCCGCCACCGCCAAGCCGGCGCCGGTGAAGGCCGCCGAGGGCGAGGCCAAGCCGAAGAAGGCTGCGGCCAAGAAGGCCGACAAGGCCGAATAAGTTTCGCGAAGGAGATAGGTCATGGCTCACAAGAAATCGGGCGGCTCCTCGCGCAACGGGCGCGATTCCGACGGCCGGCGCCTCGGCGTGAAGAAGTACGGCGGCGAAGCGGTGCTCGCCGGCAACATCCTCGTGCGCCAGCGCGGCACCAAGTTCTGGCCGGGCGACAATGTCGGCATCGGCAAGGACCACACCCTGTTCGCCAAGGCGGCCGGCGCGGTGAAGTTCATCACCAAGCGTGACGACCGAACCTACGTGAACGTGGTGATGGCCGCGGAGAAATAAGCGATCCAGAAATCACCTCCGGATCGCCGCCGATAAGGGCGATCCGGACGCAAGGGTTTCGAGCGGGGAGTCCGGACGCCGGGCTCCCCGCTTTTTGCTTTTGACCCTGAAGGCCCCCACGTCAGAGGGGCGGGAGGACTGGACCATGGCGCGCGAACCCCTGAAGACCGCCCGTCTGACCCTGCGCGCGCCGCGGGCCGACGATGCGCAGCGCCTGGCCTGGCTCGCCAGCGACTTCGACGTCGCCCGAATGACCACCGGGATCCCACATCCCTTCGGCCTGGCGGACGCCGAGGCGTTCCTGGCCAAGGTCGCCGCGTCCGATCCTGAGCGGGACGCGGTGTTCGCCGTCGAGGTCGAGGGCGAGGAGGGCCTCTGCGGCATGCTGGGCTTCCACCACAGGGACGAGAGGCCGGCGCCGGAGATCGGCTACTGGCTGGGCCGGCCCTGGTGGGGCCGGGGCCTGATGACCGAGGCTGCCGCCGCCGCCGTCGCCTGGGCGGACGAGGACTGGGGCAAGACCTGGCTGGTCAGCGGCCACTTCGCCGACAACCCCGCCTCCGGCCAGGTCCTGGTCAAGGCCGGCTTCCTCTACACGGGTGAAGTCCAGCAGCGCATGAGCAAGGCCCGCGGCGAGATCACGCCGACGCGGATGATGGTGCGGCTGGCCTAGTCCCTCCGGCGACGTCGCGGTCGCCGGAACGTTCAGATTGGGAACCACGAACCAACACGAAAACACACGAACGGGCTCGTGACGCCGCTCGCGTCTGCGCCATTTCCGAGTGGGCGCGGCTGGACGAGGCCGGACGGAGCGTGTTCGTGTCTTTCGTGTTGGTTCGTGGTTCAAGAACCTGCGAACGCGCCGCCGTCACCGCGATTCGGAGCCTTGGCCGCTGAGCGGCCTTGTCGCCAGGGGGAGGGATAGGCGTGCGCGGCCTTCCAGGCCATGGCGTGGGCGAGGCGCTGGGCGAGCGGGGGGTGGTCGAAGAACAGGGCCTCCTCGAGCGGGCCCGGGTCGACCTTGTCGTCGTGGAAGCCGCGGATCAGCGACACCGCCAGCCCGTCCGGCTCGCGGGCGTGGTCGAGGCTGAACTGGTCGGCGCGGACGTTGATCCAGCGGATGTAGGCGCGCTCGGCCACCGTCCCGGCGGCGACCCAGACGACGGCGATCATCAGCCAGGCCGGCAGGGCCGCCGGATCGGCGGGGCCGACCGGCGCCGGCGCGCGCAGCAGCCGCATCAGCGGCCGTGCTCCCAGATGGATGGCGAGGAGACCGCCGAGCCACAGGGCCCCGAGCAGCAGGCCAAGGCCAAGCTCGTCGCCGTGCGCGAAGTGGCCTGCCAGGTGCCCGATCGCCGCCTTCATCTCCGGCACGTGGGCATGGTCGAGCATGCCCTGGTCGACCGTGACCCGGGCCAGGCCCGGGACGCCGGTGACGTCGCCGTCGACGGCGGGACTTGGGACGACGTAGATCTCGTGCGCGCCGAGGCCGGCGCTGGCGACGAGGCTCATCAACCCGTCGCGCGCAGGGCCGGGCGGCAGGGGCTTCAGCGGCGCGGGGCCGGACGCCAGGGCGTAGGGGACCCAGGTCATGGCCAGCATCCCGGCCGCGACAGCCCCGCCGGCGATCGCCCACCAGGCCCTGGGCGTCCAGCGCGCCAGCGCCGCCAGCAGGCTCACCCCCACCGTCAGGGCCACGACCTGACCGCTGTCGGCGCTGACCGCGCGGGCCAGGTAGGCGAGGATCGGCGAGGGCGGCCGCAGCAGGGTGCGGTCGGCGAGGAAGGCGGCGGCGGTGTCGAGCGGGATGCGGATCGCCGCGACCGTCGTCAGCAGCACGAAGGCGCAGGCCGCGGTCGCTGCCCAGGGCCGTGGCCCCTCGGCCTCGACGCGCTCGCGCAGCCGCCCCAGCAGGCCCAGCTTCAGCACCACCAGGGCGACGGCGAAGACGGCGACGCCGCCGATGACCTCGGCCCAGTGCGACTGCTCGGCGAAGGCCGCCCCCGCGGCCCGGAGCGTCGGCGACAGGCTGTCCAGGTAGCGCTCGGTCGCCGCCGCCGGATCGAAGGGCGCAGCAGGGACCGGCATCGGCGCGTCGAAGAGCCCGTCAGGCCGCCGGCGCGCCGACCCCGGGATCGGGGCGGAAGCGCGCGGCGATGGCGTGGAACGGATAGGCCATCTGCCCGAGGATGTTGTTGGGCACGCCCTCGGCGCCATAGCCGGCCGGCAGCTCGCCCTCGGGCATGTGGAAGGTGCCGAACATCAGGTCGAGGACCGGGAAGGTCGGGGCGAAGTTCTTGTCGCGCACGGCCGGGTCCGACGAATGGTGCCAGCGGTGGAAGACGGGGCTCGCGACGACGTACTTCAGGGGCCCGTGCGTCCAGTTCAGGTTGGCGTGGACGTAGGCGCCCATGAACAGATTGAACGGCGCCAGCACGACATAGGTCATCGGCGAGAAGCCCAGGGTGCGGATCAGGGCGGCGACGCCGGCGCTGTAGACCAGGAACTGGACCGGGTGGACGCGGAAGGTCGTCGTCCAGTCGACATTCACCGGACTGTGGTGGATCGCATGCAGCGGCCAGAACGCATGCCCGTGGAAGAAGCGGTGCAGCCAGTACTGGGCGATGTCGGTCAGGACAAGGACGATCAGGCACTGCGCCGCCAGCGGCAGGGCCGCGGCCCAGCCGTAGCCGGCCAGGATGGTCCGCTCCGCGTGGGGCGCGCCGGCGCCGAGCGCGGCGGAGAGGCCCATGTGCAGCAGCCAGGTCGAGACCCCGCCGTACAGGATCACGCTCAGCGCCCAGTAGAGGGCGTCGTCGCGCAGCTCGGCCGCGTCGAACCTGGGCTGCTCCGGATTGCATGGCGCGAGGCGCGCCAGGAAGCTGAAGGCCAGGAAGCAGGTGGCGAGGCAGAGGATGGTGAAGGCCATGGCCGTCCGTCCGGTGAAAGCGGCGCGAGGCTAGGGGCGGCGGGAATAAGGTTGGGTAAAGGTCCGGCTTCGGCGGGGCCGCAGCTACCCGTTTCGGCGCGGTGAAGGCCAGAACCCGGGTTTCACGCCTTCGCGAGGCTTACGTTGCGTCGCGGTTGCTGCGAGCCGGTCTCAGTGTTGAACTTCGGCCCGCAACGACGAGCGGGCGAACCCGCGGAGGACGACGCCATGCCCCTGGACACCGCCGACCTGAAGCTCGACTTCGATCCCGACGCCCTGCGCGCCAGGTACCGCGCCGAGCGCGACCGGCGCCTGCGGCCCGACGGCAACGACCAGTACGTCGAGGTGGCCGGCGACTTCTCGCACTATATCGACGACCCCTACGTCGAGACGCCCCTCGCGCGCGAGCCGATCGCGGGGCCGGTCGAGGCGCTGGTGATCGGCGGCGGCTTCGGCGGCCTGATGGCGGCGGCCCGGCTGCGCGAGGCGGGGGTCGACGACATCCGCATCGTCGAGAAGGGCGGCGACTTCGGCGGCACCTGGTACTGGAACCGCTACCCGGGCGCCCAGTGCGACATCGAGAGCTACATCTACCTGCCGCTGCTCGAGGAGACCGGCTACGTCCCCAAGGAGAAGTACAGCTTCGCCGCCGAGATCCGCGCGCACGCGCGGCGGATCGGCGAGCACTTCGACCTCTACAAGGACGCCCTGTTCCAGACCGAGATCCGCGACATGCGCTGGGTCGAGGACGAGAAGCGCTGGCGCGTGACGACCAGCCGCGGCGACGAACTGATGGCCCGGTTCGTGGTGATGTCGAACGGACCTCTGAACCGCCCGAAACTCCCCGCGATCCCGGGAATCGATCGCTTCAAGGGCCACA
>DASZQQ010000324.1:0-7901 GCA_035549595.1 Caulobacteraceae bacterium | reverse complement strand
CCGCCAGGGTCAGGCTGCGTTCGTGGTCCATGACGATCCAGACCGGGACGCGGCTCGGGATGAACGACACCGAGGCGTGGAACACGATCCCGGCGACGAGCGCGAACCCGCGCACGGCGTCCAGCGCATGCAGCCGCTCCGAGGGGGCGGCTGGCGGGGCGGCGGAAACATCGGCCATGGCGGCCTCCTGCGGTTGCGACGGAGGCGAGGCGTACATCAACTAGTTTGCTATGTAAACTTGTTGATGAGCGGCGCTCCTATCCGTCCGGCGCAGGAGCGCCGCAGGCGCTGCCATTGATCGACCACGAACCACACGAACCACACGAACAGGGCCGAGGCGTCCACAGGGGCTCGGGACGGTCTGGAACCCGTTCGTGTGGTTCGTGTGGTTCGTGGTTCAATCCGGGGACATGTTACGAAGGAAACGTGTCCCCTCCGGTAGCGCGCGGCCCGGCAGGGGACACGAACCTGCCTGCGGCAGGATCATGTCCCCGTTCTGCTTCAGTTCACGAACCAGGCGCGGGTGTCGGCGTCGGCGGGGAGGAGGGTCTCGAGCTTCAGGTCCTCCAGGCCCGGGTCGACGCTCATGCCGACCGTGGCGACCAGGGAGAACAGGCGCAGGTCGCGGCCGTCGAGGTTGAAGTGCAGGCTGATCACCGGGGCGCCGGGACTGTCGGGGCCTTTGGCGCAGGCGTCGGCGACGCCGGGCAGGTCGAAGATCTCGAGCAGCAGCGCCCTGCCCTCGCCGTCGTCGAGCCGGCGCGCGACCTCGACCTCGATCAGGCCGACGAGGCCGGCGGCGACCTCGCGCCAGTTGACCAGCGACCGGCGCGGTCCGTCCGGGTGCAGCAGGGCGACGACCAGGTTCTGGCTCGGCGGCGGGCCGAACGGGGCCAGGAACCGGCCGAGCGCGGCATTGGCCTGCTTCAGGTTCCAGAGGCGGTCGACGACCATGGCCGGGAACGGGTCGTGCCGCTCCAGGATGAAGGCCAGGCTCTCGTCGATCGCGGCCCGCGCCTCGGGAGTCCACGGCGACATGGTCGAGGGCGGCACGAAGCCGGCGGCGGCGAACAGCCGGTCGCGCTCGGCGCGCGGGATGGTCAGGGCGTCGGCGAGCTTCTCGATCGATGCGCGGCTGGGCTTCGAGCGGCCGCTTTCCAGGAAGCTGACGTGGCGCTGCGAGAGGTCGGCGTCGAGGGCGAGATCCAGCTGGCTGACCCGCCGCCGCGCGCGCCAGGCCTTCAGCAGCGACCCGAAGGCCTGGGGTTCTCTGGCCGAGGTTTCCTTGGCTAGGGTCTGCATGGCGGGGTCACTCCGGCGAACACGCGCCTACCCTAGGGCGCCCGCCGCCGCGTTTCGATTACGTGCGGGGTAATCCTCCTGCGCGTTCTCTTCCCCCTTTTGGGGGAAGTGGATCGGCGCGCAGCGCCGAGACGATGGGGGCTCCAGCGGAGTGCGAATTCCGGGTCCGGCTGGAGCCCCCTCCACCGCCTACGGCGGTCCCCCTCCCCCAACGGGGGAGGAGAGGCGCACTACGCCGCAGCCGCGCCCATCAGCCTGTCGGTGTCCGTGGCCTGGACGCTCGGGCGCTGGCGCATGCGCTCCAGCCAGGCGAGCAGCGGCGAGCCGGCGATGATCTCGGCGCCCTCCGGCGAGGCCGGGAAGAGGTCGAGGTGCGGCAGCAGCATCAGGTCGGCCAGGCTCAGGGCCTCGCCGGCCATGAACGGCTGGTCGCCGAGGATGGCCTCCAGCGCCCTCACGCAGGTGCGCGAGGCGGGGATCGCGCGCGCCACCGCGGCCTCGTCGACCGGCAGGCCGAAGCGCGGGGCCATGATCCGGTTCCAGCCGATGCCGGCGCTCATCGACGGCATCACATAGCTGTCGACGATGCCCATCACCTGGTTCATGCGCGCCCGGGCCTTCGGGTCCTTGGGCTGCAGAGCCGGGCCTTCGAACGCCTCGTCGACGTAGCGCATCACGGCCTGCGTCTCGTAGAGGGCGAAGCCGTCGTGCTCGACGGCCGGGATGCGGCCGAACGGCTGCAGTTTCAGGTACTCGGGCCCCTTGCCCTCGCCCAGCTGCATCACGCGCAGGCGGTAGGGGGCGCCCTTCTCCTCGCACACCAGCAGGGCCTTGCGCACATAGGGGCTGCCCGGCACGCCGTGGATCACGATCTCGGCCATCACACGTCCTTCCTCACCGCTTCGGCGGCGTCCTTGAAGAGCTCCAGAAGCCTGCCCCAGCCGTTCGGGGCGTCGAAGTTCATGCGGGCGCGGGCGGCGCTTTCGCCCAGGCGCTCCAGGTGGCGGTGCTCGAGGTCGACCCGCGTGCGGCCGTCGGCGAGCGGCGTGAAGGCGACCTCGACCTCGGTCAGCACCGAGGGATCGTAGGCCCAGTCCCTGATCCGCCAGCCCAGCACCAGGCGCAGCGGCGGGTCCCAGACCAGCACCTCGCCCCAGTTCGTCTCCGAACCGTCCTCGCCGACCTCGTACCAGCGGCCGCCCTCGCGCGGCTCCAGCATGGCGCGGGCGATCGGGCTCTTGCCGATCGAGTGGGTCTTCGGCCACCAGGCGTCGAGGTTGCGGGTGAAGACGTCGAAGGCGCGGGCCGGCGGCGCGGCCACGGTGACGGTCTTGCGCACCGGCGCGGGCTGGATGACCTGGTTCATTCGTCCTTCCCCTTCGGCCGCTCTTCCTCGCGGACCTGGCGCCCCACCTCCGCGGCGAAGGCGTCCAGGGCGTCCGTCCAGAACCGGTCGAGCCAGGCGCGCAGGGCGCCGAGCCCGGCCGGGTCGATCCGGTAGACGCGCCGCGCGCCCTCGGGCCGGTCGCTCACCAGACCCGCCTCCTTGAGCACCTTCAGGTGCTGCGACACCGCCGGCCGGCTGACCGGCATCCCCGCCGCCAGCTCCCCCACGGCCCGCGGCCCGTCCGCCAGCCGCTCGAACACCGCCCGACGGGTCGGATCGGCCAGGGCGGCGAAGGCGGCGCTGTTGTTAGTCATGACTTACCGTAAGTCTTGACTAACAACAGAGTCAAGCGTCTGTCGGCGACCGCCGCCTTTGGACCACGAAGCACACGAAGCACACCAAGGGGTCCAGGCGGCGGCCGCGCGCAGCGCGATCCTCGCTCACCGCGGGCCCCCTTCGCGTCCTTCGCGCGCTTCGCGGTCGAATCTTCCGGCGCATGCGGCAGCGGCAACGCCCGGGGTTGAACCGCGAAGGACGCGAAGAACGCGAAGGGAGCCGGCGTCCCTGCGCGCCCTGCGCCTTCGCTGCGACCTCCGCGGTTAGATACGGCCTCGCCTGCGGCTCGGCTTTGCAGACCAGGCACGGCCCCTTGGTGTGCTTGGTGTGCTTCGTGGTCCAAGCCTTAGTGAGGCGCCGCCACTCGGGCTTGCGCTCTTAGGCCTGCTGGTGGATGCGGCGCAGGGCGGTGGTCAGGGCTTCGAGTTCGGCGTCGGAGAAGCGGGCCTTGAAGCGGGCCTCGTGTTCGGCGACCGCGTCCAGGGCTTCGGCGAGGACGCCCGCGCCGACCAGCGTCAGCTTCAGTTCCTGGCGGCGGCGGTCGGCGGCCGAGCGTTCGCGGGCGAGCAGGCCGCGGTCCTCGAGGCGGTCGACGATGGCCATCATCGTCGCCCGGTCGGTGCCGAGCGCGGCGGCGACGTCGACCTGGGAGACGCCCGGATTGGCCTCGATGATCTGCAGCACCGCGACCTGCTTCTGGGTCAGGTCCAGGTGCGCGAGGCTGGCGGCGAAGTCGCGGTAGAAGGCGACCTGCGCCAGGCGCAGGTGGAAGCCCAGCAGCTGCGGCAGGGCGCCGAGGTCCAGCTCCGGCGCGCGCCGCGGATCGCCGCGCGCGTCGCGCGGCGTCGAGGGAGCGGTCTGTTCGGTCATGCCCCGACGATACCGGCGGACCGGCGCCGCGCAACCCCGCGCTTGCCGCGACGCACAAACTGAGCATGGTTCGGAGCAGATTCTTGCTCCCGAAAGGCCGCCCGTGAAAGCCCAGCTTACAATCCTCGCCCTCGCGCCGCTGATCCTTGCCGCGGCGCCCGCGCCAACGGTCCCGCCGCCGCAGTACCAGACCCTGGCCCACGACACCTTGGCGCAGATCATCGCCGTGCACTCGGTGCACGCCGAAGGCGTCGCCGGCGTGGCGAAGATCCTGGTCGACCGGCTGAAGGCCGGCGGCTTCACCGACGACGAGATCAAGGTCGCCGCCGACCCGAAATTCCCGAACCAGGTCAACGTCGTCGTGCGCCTGAAGGGCAAGGGCAAGGGCAAGCCGATCCTCTGGAACGGGCACGAGGACGTGGTCGAGGCCAAGGCCGAGGACTGGACCGTGCCGCCGTTCCAGATGACCGAGAAGGACGGCTACTGGTACGGCCGCGGCACCGCCGACATGAAGGGCGACGACGTGGCCATGCTGGTCTCGCTGATCCGGCTGAAGCAGGAGCACTTCGTCCCCGACCGCGACATCGTCGTCGCCTTCACCGCCGACGAGGAGGTGGGGCTGGAGCAGGACGGGGTGCGCTGGCTGGCGCGCGAGCACCGCGACTGGATCGACGCGGCCTACGCCATCGACACGGACGGCGCCGGCGGCGAGCTGGAGAACGGCCGGCGCGTCGCGCTGGACATGGAGACCAGCGAGAAGACCTACGTCACCCTCCTGCTGGAGACCACCAACCGCGGCGGCCACTCCTCGGAGCCGAGGCCCGACAACGCCATCTACAGCCTGGCCGCGGGGCTCACGCGCCTGGCCGCCTACTCTTTCCCATACAAGGTCAACGCGACGACGAAGCTCTACTTCCAGCGCGAGGCGCAGATGCAGAGCGGCCAGGTGAAGGCCGACATGCTGGCGGTGGCCGGCGACACGCCCGACCTCGCCGCCGCCGCGCGCCTGGCGCAGGACCCGTCGGTCAACGCCATCCTGCACACCACCTGCGTCGCCACCATGCTGCAGGCCGGCCACCAGGAGAACGCCCTGCCCCAGCGCGCCCAGGCCACCGTGCAGTGCCGGATCATGCCGGACGAGACGCCCGAGCAGACGCGCCTGGCGGTCGCCGCCGCCGTGGCCGATCCGTCGATCTCGGTCAGGATCCCCGACGAGGTGGTGTCCGGCCCGGAATCGCCGCCGACGCCGCTGATCGTGGGCCGCGTGCAGAAGGTGACGGACTCCATGTGGCCGGGCGTGCCGGTGATCCCGATGATGGGCGCCGGAGCCAGCGACGGCCTCTACCTGCGCGGCGCCGGCATCCCGACCTACGACATCTCCGGCATCTTCCAGGACGTCCACGACGACCGCATGCACGGCCGCGACGAGCGCGTGAACATCCAGGCGTTCATGGAGTCGATCGAGTTCACCTACCGCTTGATGAAGGAGACCAGCCGGGCGGACTAGCGACCCTTGCGGAGCGGGAACCGCCACTTATCTAGTTACAGTTCTCGCGTCCCCAGGAGGTTCCCATGTCCGACACCGCCACCCTCACCCATCGCAAGGTCGTCTGGACCGGGGCCGGGATGCCGGCCACGGACGGCGCGGGCGTGCGCCTGAACCGGGTGATCGGACAGCCGGCCCTGCCCGATCTCGACCCGTTCCTGATGCTCGACGAGTTCGGCTCGGACGATCCGAAGGCCTACATCGCCGGCTTCCCCGAGCACCCGCATCGCGGCTTCGAGACCGTGACCTACATGCTGGCCGGGCGCATGCGCCACCGCGACAGCGCCGGCAACGAGGGCCTGCTGGGCCCGGGTTCGGTGCAGTGGATGACGGCCGGTCGCGGCATCGTCCACTCCGAGATGCCCGAGCAGGAGGAAGGCCTGATGCAGGGCTTCCAGCTGTGGGTGAACCTGCCGGCGAAGGACAAGATGACGGCGCCGCGCTACCAGGACATCGCCGCCGACCGCGTGCCGAGCGTCGACCTCGGCGGCGGCGCCAGCGCCAAGGTGCTGGCCGGGGTCCTCGCCGGCGCCCGCGGCCCGGTGGATCCGGGCGCGACCGAGCCGGTCTACCTCGACATCGCCCTCGAGCCCGGCGCCACGGCCGACATCCCGCTGCCGGCCGGCCACAACGCCTTCGCCTATGTCTACGAGGGCCGCGCCGCGATCGGCGAGCCGCGCGAGGCGGTCGGCCGCGGCCGCATCGCCGTGCTCTCGCCGGGCGAGACCGTGCGCCTCGCCGCCGGAAGCGACGGCGCGCGCCTGATCCTGGTCGCCGGCAAGCCCCTGCGCGAGCCCGTGGCCAAGTACGGCCCGTTCGTCATGAACACCGAGGCCGAACTGGTGCAGGCGTTCGAGGACTACCGCTCCGGGCGGTTCTGAAGCCCTCCCTCCCCTTCATGGGGAGGGACAGGCCGCGAAGCGGCCAGGGTGGGGACGTGTCAGGCTGCAGCTTCGCCAACCGGCTGGCGCTCTGCCTGTCATCGGACTCCCCCACCCTGCTCGCTGCGCGAGCTGTCCCTCCCCACGTCGGGGGAGGGAGAGTGGCGCCGGCCTTGCGGAGACCGTCCTGAACGGCGCCCTGGGCGCCCCAATTCGGGACAAGGCCATGACCGTCCGCGATTACATGCGTGCCGAGTACCCCGCCCACGCTTCCGCCGAAGCGGCGACGCCCGAAAAGGCGCCGCGCGGGCGCATCGACAACATCCTCGCCGCGACCGTGTTCGTGGCCTGGCTGTGGTGCGCCTGGGAGATCGCCCGCGCCGTCCTCTGACGGTCGGTCGGCCGCTCAGCCGCCGCCCAGAACGTCCTTCGGATCGGCGATGTTCGCCGGCGTCTCGCCGCGCAGGAACCGGCCGAGGTTGTCCACGAACAGGGTCTCATTGCGCGTCCCCTGACCGGTGGTGATGCCCGAGGCGTGCGGCGTCAGCGTCACGCGCGGGTGCGACCAGAAGCGGCTGTCCTCCGGCAGGGGCTCGACCTCGAACACGTCCAGCACCGCATGCTCGGGCTTGCCCGCGTCGAGCGCCGCCAGCAGCGCCGGCTCGTCGACGAGGCCGCCGCGGCCGACGTTGACGATCACCGAGCCGGCCTTCATCGCCGCCAGGAAATCCGCGTTCACGAGATGACGGGTCTCGGGCGTCAGCGGGCAGCACAGCACCACCACGTCCGTCTCCGGCAGCAGCGCCGGCAGGTCGCCCAGCGCGGCGATGCGCTCGGCCAGCGGATGGCCGCTCTGGTCGCGGCGCACGCCGGTGACGTGGGCGCCAAAGCCCCGGGCGCGCTGGGCCACGGCCTGGCCGATGGCGCCGAAGCCGATGATCGCCCAGCGGCTGTCCAGGATTTCGCGGAACGCCAGCCGCCGCCAGGCGTGCTCTCCTTGAGCCGCGCGACGCTCCGGGCCGCGCTGGAAGTGGTCGATCACGCCCCAGAGCACGGTCTCGGCCATGCCCAGCGCCTGGCCGTGGCTGGTCGAGAGCTTCGCCCCCTTCTGCACCAGCTGGCCGAACACCGGATGGTCGAAGCCCGCGGCGGCGCTCTGCACCCACTTCAGGTCCGGCGATTTCAGCGCCGCGATCATGAACGCGCGCCCGGCCGCGCTCTGAAACACCTCGTGGTTGGCCCAGGCGGCGTCGGCGTTGACCTCGTCGGCCTCGAGCGCGTGGCCGGCGAGGCTGTAGGTCCCGTCCGCCATCACCAGCACCGGCTCCAGGCCCGGCCCGGCCGCGTCGATCCGCGCGTGCAGCCGCCGATTGCTCGGCTCGTACATCAGAACCCGTGTCACAGGAGATTTCCCTTCCGGCGGTGCGGCCCTCTCCCCTCCCCTATGCCCTGAAGCCCCATGGCCGGGAAAGACGGATCGCTCTCTTCCCCCTCTGGGGGAAGTGGATCGGCGCTCAGCGCCGAGACGAAGGGGGCTCCAGCGGAGAACCGGCGCCGGCGTCAAGCGGGGGGGCCCCCC